>JAISRD010000195.1 GCA_031273835.1 Treponema sp.
ACTCCGTAGGTATGGTAATAGGACATTGCCAGATGATCCCCCGCAGCCTTACTGGCGGAGTAGGGGGACCTTGGATCGTAGCGGGAGTTTTCCGAGAAGAGCCCGGTTTCCCCCAGGGAACCGTACACTTCGTCGGTACTGACATGATGAAAAAGCGTTTCCCCCTCCGCGGTTCCGCTTAAACTTTTCCAATACTCCCGGGCCGTATCCAGCAGAACAAAGGTTCCCATCACATTGGTTTTGATAAAAGTTTCCGGTTCCAGGATGGAACGGTCCACATGGCTCTCGGCGGCAAAATGTACGACCGTATCAATATGGTATTTTTGAAAGATCGTCTCGACAAGATGCCTGTCGCAGATATCGCCGTGTTCAAAGAAGTACCGTCCGCCGCCTGTATTCCCCGGCCCAAAACGGGATTCAATTTCGTCAAGGCTCATACGGTTCCCCGCATAGGTAAGTGCGTCCAGGTTGATAATCCTGCCGCTAAAACCGGCGCCCTGCGAAAAGAGGTAACGGATAAAGTTACAGCCGATAAAACCGGCGCCGCCTGTAACAAGAAGATTTTTAAGGGTCCTGTTCATCCGCTTTCATTCTGAGGAAGGCCCTTAAACTTTCATCCCATTGGGGAATTTGTATTCCCAGGGCCGCTTTAATTTTACCTTTGTCCAATACGGAATAGGCGGGCCGTGCCGCTTTCGTTGGATAATCTTTACTGCCGCAGGGATTTATGGATACGGGACCCGGCAGCAGGCCAAATTCACGGGCATTGTTGTAAATTGCCCCGGCAAAGTTAAACCAGGTCGTATCGCCTTCGTTGGTATAGTGATAGATCCCGCAGGGTATCTTTTTTCCTGAATTTACGGCGCCGATAAGGGCGATAGTCATTTCCGCAAGATCAAGAGCCCAGGTGGGGCTGCCCCGCTGGTCGGCGCTTATTACCAGGGTATCCTTTTCTTTCATTAACCTGAGCATGTTGTGTACAAAGTTATTGCCGTATTTACCGTAGAGCCATGCGGTACGGATAATGTAGGACCGGCTGTTGTTCTTCATGACCGCCGTTTCCCCATCCCGCTTGGTAAGGCCGTACACGTTGAGGGGTTCTGTAGGATCATCCGCGCGGTAGGGCCGTAACGTTCCGGTATCGCCGTCATGAATACCCGCGCCGTCAAATACATAATCGGTGGAAAAATGAATAAACCCGGCCCCTGAATTTTGCGCGCAGCGGGCAAGATACGCGGCCCCCTGGGTATTAAGGCGCCGACAGTTTTCCGTATCATCCTCAGCCCTGTCCACCGCGGTATAGGCGGCGCAGTTGATGATCCATTTTAGGGGGCCCCCAAGGGGTCCGGCATCTGAAAATCCGGCGGCAAATTCGGCAAGCGCTGCGGGATCGGCAATGTCCAGTTCCCGGTCGGTTCCGGCAAAGGCAAGGCCGCGCCGTTTCAGGCATAGGGAGAGCTCGGTTCCCAGCATGCCCTTATTACCGGTGATCCAGATCACCGCGGACCTTCTCCTGAAGCCGTCATCCGGGCATCCGCCCTGGTTGTTTCGGCGGCAAAGGCCGGCAGTTTTTTGTCCTTATCCGACAGCATGTATTCCATCCCTAAACCGGGCCACCTGATACCTATGGAAGGATCGTTCCAGATGATTCCCCCCTCATCTTCGGGGTAATAAAAATCGGTACACTTATAGGCAAAGACCGCGGTCCCGCTTAAAACCAGAAAACCGTGGGCAAAACCCGGCGGTATATAAAACTGATTCTGCCTTTCTCCGCTCAAAACGACCCCATGCCATTTGCCGAAAGTGGGGGAGGGGAAACGCATATCCACAGCCGCGTCAAATACTTCGCCCTCGATAACCCGGACCAGCTTTCCCTGGGGATGTTTTTTCTGAAAGTGGAGCCCCCGGAGTACGCCCCTTGCGGAACGGGATTGGTTATCCTGAACAAAGCGTTCCTTTATGCCGGCGGCGGCAAAATCCCGCTCGGACCAGGATTCAAAAAAATAACCTCTTTCGTCGCCGAAAAGCTTAGGCTGAATTTCGTAAAGTCCCTCTATGGGACAGGACTTAAACACAAAGGCCATTGTTTAACTTAACCGCCCTCCGCAATATAACGCAGATAATCGCCGTAATCGGTTTTATAGGAGCCGGCCAGTTTTAACAGCCTTTCCTTGGAAATCCAGCCGTTGGAAAAGGCAATTTCTTCGATACAGGAAACGTACATACCCTGGCGTTTCTGTATGGCGGCGACAAAATTCGAGGCCTCCAAAAGTCCGTCGCAGCTTCCCGTATCAAGCCATGCCATGCCTCTGCCCAGCGCTTCAACCGAAAGCCGACCCTGTTCCAGATACACATTGTTCAGCGCGGTTATTTCAATTTCGCCCCTGGCGGAGGGCGCAATTGTTTTGGCTATTCCGCTTGCCCGACCGTCATAAAAATAAAGACCCGGCACGGCATAATGGGATTTGGGGCTGGAAGGTTTTTCCTCAATGGAAATTCCCTTTCCGTTTCTGTCAAATTCGATAACACCGTAAGCGCCCGGATCCTTTACATAATACGCGAAAACTAAGGCCCCGCCTTTTTGGGAGACCTTTTCGGCGCTTGCCTTAAGGATTCCGCTGAAGCCCCGGCCGTAAAAGATGTTATCCCCCAGTACCATGGCGCAGCTTTCCCCGGCGATAAATTTTTCACCGACAATAAAAGCGTCCGCAAGACCCCGTGGACTTTCCTGAACCGCATAGGAAAAAACCACCCCCAATTCTTCCCCGGAACCGAAGAGCTCTTTGAAAAGGGGAATATCCCTGGGGGTGGAGATGATCAGGACCTCCCGGATTCTCGCGAGCATTAAAACCGAGAGGGGATAGTAGATCATCGGCTTGTCGTAAAGGGGAAGCAGTTGTTTGGAAACAGTCTTGGTAAGAGGGTAGAGCCTGGTACCGGCGCCGCCTGCGAGAATTATACCCTTCACTAGTAAAAATGCCCCATGCCGATAAAAATCTCCTGGTTAACCCCGCCCGGTTTGGTCCCGATCCGGAGGGCTTCGTTGAGATTCCAGCCGGCGCTGAGCCTAAGGTAAAAGCTGCGCCAGCGGAGGGAAAAAACAATTACTTCAAGACCGGCGCATACGACGGCGCCGCCGGGTTCAAAATCAAAATTTTCCCCGGCGTCGTTACTGCCCTTTATCAGGGCGGCGTCAAGAAACGGGGAAACATGTACTTCAACGTCAAAAACATGAAGTTTTGGTTTTTCCAGCCTTTGGGAAGGAACAAAACGGATCAAACGGAACGGGAAATCCAGGTTGAGGGATACCATATATTCCGCGTTGAGGAATTTATCGTACTGTCCCCGCAGGGTGTCTCCGGCGGCAAGATTGGGATCCCCAAAGTAAAAGCGTCCCAAGAGACGGGATGATATGCCGAACCATTCGTTAAGGGGATAGTGCCCCACAGCGGAAAGGGAAACCGTATTGTCCCGGGAAAGCTTGTGAAGGTTAAAGCTATTGACGTTTTCAAGGCCCACCTCAAGTCCGCTGCGGAAATTTTCCTTCCAGTCAATGCGGCTAAAGCTTAAGCTGTGACCGGGGTTTAGGGAGGGGCCTATCCGGTAAGAACCTACATCGCCCCCGGGTCTATAATTCCATATCCATGAGAGCCGGGGCGTATAGTCAAGACTCCCGAAGTATCCCAGGCTTAGGCCGGTAGGTATTTTCCATTGGGCGTATAGTTCGCTGGACAGGTACCAGCCGGAATAGTAGATTACCCCGGTTTCTTCCTGTTCCTTATCGCTGTTTTCCTCGTTTAGTATAAAGGCTTCGTTAAAGCCGAAGCTTAGAGCCGTATTTTTTACCGGAAGCTCCATGGAGATGCCGGTGGTATTTTTATAGAAGAAGGGTTCTCCCGAGAAATACCATTTAAATTCATTGTCAAAATCAAGGTTCCACCGGAGGCCCAGGGCTTCGAAGGGCAGGTTTGTGTCAAGAAGGAAATGGAGGGACTGCCTTTCCTCTTCATCCTGCTCATAACCGAAGTCCAGTTTCAGAGGCTCCATGGTCCCTAAAAAGTTGTACTCCCTTGCTTTAAGGGTAAGAAAAAAGCCCGTATTGGAATCGTACTTAGGTTCGGGGAGTACGATAAAATTCCAGCTTTCCTCGGCATGAACAATAAGGGTCAGCGGTATCTGTCCCTCCGCATCTGTTTCCCCCAGGCTGTATTCAATATAGGTTTTTGCCTCTTCAAAAACCCGCTGATTCTTAAGTATTTGGGTTTTTCGCATGATATACTCATCCAGAGCCCCCTGTCCTTCTATACATTCCCCCTCAACAAGCCCCACCGCATAGGCTATGGCCCAGGGCTTGGTACGACCATTGATCCTGTATTCAATGTCCCGTATTACGAATACCGCCGTGTCGTCTTCACCGGCGGAAAGGACGGGCAAAGACAGAAAAAGAAACCAGTAAAAGAGGTAGTTCCGTCCTCTAATCAAAGTTGTATTTCTCAAAATTAAAGGATCCGTTGATCGACACGCCGAGCAGTATGCTGAAGGGCCGTCCGTACTTATCCGCGCTGCCACTCTCGGTATAATAGTAGCCGTCACGGCTGCCCAGCGCCATGGGAACCGCCATGGTTACCGTTATATGGGAAAGAGGAACGATACGGATCCCGGGAATAAGCTGGAGGGAATTTTGTTCCAGATTGTAACGGGCCCGGGTAAAAAGATTAAACCCCTTCCAGCCCGGTTTGTAGGTGATATTAAGGGCGAAGTTAAATCCCCCAACCAGAGTATTTGTTTCCGGTTCATTGTATATGTTTTTTTCTTCATACCAGTAGGCGTTGGTTTCCCCGTTATAATAAACTTCCCCGTTAACGGCCAGTTTATTTTGGAAAAAACTGTTGATAAACCCCGCGTTCAGGGAAAATTCAGGGTGATCCCAGCTTTGATGGTTAACCGCGAACATACCCTCGGTGTACACTTCGGTATCAAAAAGGCCGGTGATTGTTGTTTTTACCGAATAAAAAAAACGCAGGGGCATTTCCTCGAAATAATACCCCCCCAGGTCAATGTCGGCCCAGGGAAAGGCAAGATTGTACTTTGCCCCGAAGGCCAGTTCTTTAATACCTACCTGATCGGTCTTTGCCAAATAGCCGTCGCGGGTCATGCTCAAAAGCTGTAAACCGCCTATGCCGACGGGTATTTCTATGCGGGCAATATAGGAATCGCCATCCTTAGATGCAGGGACACGAATGGGCAGGTTGGTAAAGGGGTAGTTAGGCGAATACCCCCAGTTCTGAACAAACTTTCCGATACGGAAAAAAAGCCTGTCGCTAAAATTGTAGTTAAGAAAGAATTGATTTACGGTAAAGGCAAAACCGGGGAATGAAAAGACAAAAACCGTTTTTACCTGTAGTTCCCTGGATATGGTAAGGTCAAGCCCCAGATCCCCTTCCATGGCTACTCCGCTTGGCTGGGAAAAAGCAGACCCGTATTCCCCATTCCAGGGAGTTTCACTCCACCCCGGCGCGTAGGCGCCCATAAAATAAATTGAAGCAAACGCGGAAAAACCGCGTATTCCCATGATGTCAATGGCCTTCGATCCCTCTCCGTTCGCGTTGTCCTCTGCGGAGCGGTCTTTCCCTTCGGGATCGTCCGTTGAGCCCTCTTGCCCGGTTTGACCGGCTTCAAAGAGGCCCTCGATGTCCCAATTGGCGTAGCCGCCGTTTTCCTCCTGGGCGTAAACACTTAAAACCCGGATCAGGAGGAGGAAAAAAAGCAGATGCGGTTTTTTCAACGGTTCACGGTTTCAAGAAAGGTCTTTGAGAATACAGAATCGGCTATACGGCTAAAGGACGGTTTTGCTATGGAAATCTGGGTCCTTTCGTTGACAAATTTTCCGTTGATAAGGGCCCCCTTAAGGGCGTCCACAAAAAGAATCTGCTTGGGGACAAAACGATTTCCTATCCGGTGATAGTCGGGAATGGCGGAGGTCCGCAAAATCTGACCCGAAAGGCTATAGTCCTCCGTTTTACGGACCAGGCCGTCTTCGCTGATCCATATCTTCATCCTTGGATAGGTAACCTCGTTGGTCAGCGCCTCCAGCGTAAGGACCCTGCAGGTAAAGCGGCCGAGGGCCGCCGTTTCCCCCCCGGTTACTTTATAATCTTCGGCTAGGGTGGAACGGGTAAAATCGGAATTCCTGGCGTTGGTATTCTGAAAACGCTCCCTGCTGCTGGTGGAATTGAAACGCCTGCTTTCGGGATCGTAAAACCACAGGGTATTTCCCTGTTTAAGGTAGCCCTGTCCCCGGCTTATGCCGGGCTCCATCACCACGATAACATAGATTTCCCTGGCGTCCCGGCGGAAAACCCCGGCAACCGTGGTCGACCGGCTTTGGCCGGGTCTTTCCTGGACTATGGTGTATTCAGCGGAAAAATCACTGTCCATATAACTGGCCAGGGAGTCGGCTTTTTTTAAAAGTTCCATATCCGAAAGGGACCATATCCCGGATACGGAAATAAGGATCATGGCAAGGAAAAATAATGATCTTTTGACTCGTTGTTTCATAGGGTGTCTCCGTTTAACAACAACGGTAAATGATTGCGGGTTACACGGAACGATAAAAACCAGATTGAAGGGAGCAGCATGCAGAACACCGCCAGTATATTGATTACCGTAGTTTTAGGTAAATATAGCGCGGTAAGCCTTCCGTTTCGCAGGAATATTTCAAAACCGGGAAACCATGCAAAGGAAAGCCGGGCCAGGACGGCGCTTAAAAGCCGGGCAAAGAAAAAACCCGCGATGAGGGAAAGTATCCCCAATCCTAACGCTTCCAGAACCAGGATAAACTGTACATCCCGTTCATAAAAGCCTATGGCCCGCATGGTTCCTATTTCGCGGACCCGTTCATGGAGTATGAGCCGGTAAGTTACGCCGGCGCTTACCATGATGATGATCAGCATCATTCCGTAGAGGAGGTAGCTGAGGATATCCATGGCATTGAGGAGTTGATCAACCTCCGACAGGAAAACCGGAATGGTTAATACAAAAACCCTTAAACCCTCCCAGTTTTTTGACCGTTCAAAATTATAATCCTCCCGGTCACGTAAGAAGGGGGCGGTGGGAAATTTTTGAGCCAGGGCATTGCGGAGCAGTACCGTTTTTTGCGGGGTCCTTGAATGATCTTTAAAGGTAAATCCTATAAACGAGCAGTCGCCGGCGTCAAAACCGATAAGGGAATTGAGGGTTTCCCTGGCTATATAGGCTTTGTAGTATCCGAAAATACTGGAATCTCTGATAATTCCGGCGATCACAAAAACGCCGGTATTTTTAGCCGCCCCGCCGGTCTCTGTCTCTAAAACGACACTGTCCCCCTGCCGTATCCCCAAGCTTTTTGCCAGAGGTTCTGAAAGCAGCATGGTATCGTCCCCCGGATTTCCCGGCAGCCCGTCGTAGCTTAAAGCGGAAAAGTAGGCCGCTTCGTTTTCCCAGTCAATCCCCTGCACGTACTTTAAGGGCATGACGGCGCCGTTAAAATAGACGGAGGCCCTGCCGTATAGATCGGTCCGCACGGCTGTTCCCGAAGGATCAAGCTGCAATTGTTCCGCCGTTTCAAGGATAAAGGCCGTATCCTCTCCGTCAAAATGATCGGCATGTGAATAATCCGCGTTGTCTCCCCGGATAACTATATCCCCCGCATAGTGGCCCCGGGCGGAAAAGTATACGTTTTCCGCCATACCGTCCTTTGCCGCCCGTATAAAGCTGATAATGCCGAATCCGAATGCCAGGGCCAGAAACAGAAAAAGGTAACGCCTGCGGTACCGGAACAGGTACTGGGCCGCCAGAAGCAGCATCGTGATAAGCTTCATCCCCCCCGTACCGCCGTTATAGGATCTATCTGTACCGCCGTTTCCACCGGATAAAGCGACGCCGCGAGGCCTAAAATTACCGCCGCCGCCAGGGACAGCGCCGCCGTTCCCGGCAGGAATTCAAGCCGCAGGACCGGCCCCCCCAGGAGGGAGGCGATAAGCTCATTGGGGATGACTATGTCAACCCTGTCGAGAAGCTTAAAAAGCAGGGCCCCGCCGAGGACGCCGGCAATCCCCGCCAGCAGGGCCAAGATGCCGTTTTCACCGAGTATGAGACAGCGTATATAAGCGTCGGAGGCGCCTATGGCCCTAAGGGTTCCGATTTCCCGGGTACGACGGAATACAGCGATGAGGAGTATATTAACCGCCACCATGATACCGGCAATGCTTACTAAAACAATCCCCCCGTTGAACAGGGCCTGTACTAAAAGCAGCATGATCGCGGAAAGCCCCGCCGCTTCCCGCCATCCGACGGCGGTAACGCCGAAGGACTCGAGTTTTTTATTCAGGCCGGCGATAAAGGAGGGGGCGGAAATCCCTTTTTTAAGGCGGATAAGTATGAAGCTCCAGTCCCCGCCGCTGAGTTCTCCGTCCGGTTTTTCCTGGGATGCGGTAAGGAATGAACGGAGGGAGTCGGCGGAGAATCCCTCCCCCGTTTCATCAAGCGGGGAGTCCGTTTGATCGGTTCCGTTGAACAGGGTCCCCATATCGGCGCCGAGCAGATCGGTGGTTTCTTCTCCGGTTAACACTTCCGCCCCGGCAACCCGTATGGAAGAAAGTACCCGGGCGGTCTGGGGGTCTGTTATGACGATTTCGTCCATAAATTGGCCGGAGTTACGGTAATGGTAGATCCCCCTTAGGGGGACTTCCCTGATTTTGAATCCCGCTTCCCCGCCCGCGGTAAAAAGCAGGGGATCCCCAATGACGGGCCGCTTCCCGGCGGCTTCCTCAATATGCCGCGCCCTTTCGGCGCTTATCATCGCCCCGTATTCGCCGTCCTTGAGGGGCTCCCCCTCGTCAAGGATAAGGGCCGGGAAAAGGGAAAAATAGCTTTCAGGGTCGACGCCGCAGATCAGCACCGGCTCCCGGTATCCGCCTAAATCCAGAACGGCCGAACTCGAAACCTGGCTGCTTATTCCGTCAATGCCCGGCTCCTGTTCCACCAGATCCATGACCAGATCGTAGGCGGGCAGGGAGGGCATGATAAAAAATTCGTCGATGATCGGGGTGTTCGCCCCGAAAAGGTTCATCGTATAATCCTCGGTTTTTTCCAGAACCACGTCGGCGGTAAGGCTGTCCACATAGATTTCACGGAGCTTTATATCGGCCCTGCCCAAAAAACTGTTTCCCACAAAGAACAGGAAGGTAATAAGGGCGATGAGCAGCAATAAGACAATATTGCTGTTTCTGTTTTTTACCAGACCCCTAAAAACCATCAGCCAGTTCATTCCTGTCCCCGGAATTTATGGGCGGAGCGCTCCGATTCCAGTAGACCGTCGTGCAAAAACAAGGTATGGTTGGCCAATTCCCAAATGCCCGGATCGTGGGTCGAAAATATGAACGTGGTGCCCTCTTCCCGGTTTATCTTCTTCATCAGTTCCAGGATGCGTTCGCCGTTTACCGAATCCAAATTTGCCGTCGGCTCGTCGGCAATGACCAGTTTGGGCCGGGTTACCAGGGCCCTGGCTATGGCCGCCCGCTGCTGCTGCCCCCCGGAAAGCTCGGAGGGGACGTGCTTTTTCCGGTCCATAAGACCCACCGCTTCCAGCAGAAATTCAACCCGGTCCCGGCGTTCCGCCCTGGAACCGCCCTTTTTGCCCATCACCAGGGGCAGTTCCACATTTTCAAAGACATTTAACACCGGCAGGAGGTTAAAGGACTGAAATACAAAGCCGATATAATCCCGCCGCATCCTGGTAAGTTCCCTGCGGGAAAGGCCGCCGATTTCCTTTCCGTCCAGCAGAACGCTGCCCCCGGTGGGCCTGTCGATGAGGCCGATGATATTCATCAGCGTGGTTTTTCCCGAACCGGAGGGTCCCGCTACGGACATAAAATCCCCTTCGGCAATCTCAAGGTTGACGCCCCTCAGGGCGTCCACGCCTATTCTCCCCATGGGGTAGCTTTTCCAAAGATCCTTTATAACCACAATTGACGGTGTCATTAAATAACTACTTTCTTGCAAAATTTTCCGGTAATTTACCCAAAAGTTACTTCCAGGTAGGATTGTACCCGGGAATCGTATTCGACCAGTTCCGCCCCTTTCTTACCGGGGACGACAAAACGTAAAAGTCCGCCGCGTTTTTTCTTGTCCCCGGAAAGAGCTTCCATAAAGCGTTCTTTATCGGGGGCGGCGGGGTGGGGGACCCGTATTTCATAGCCCCCCCTCTCCAGGAGTCCGGTTATTTTCCGGGCCCTTTCCGCCGGGGTAAAGCCCAGTTCCAAGCCCAGTTCGCAGGACCGGGCCATACCCCAGGCAACGGCCTCGCCGTGGGTCAGTTTTCCCAGCCCGGCGGCGCTTTCCAGGGCATGTCCGAAGCTATGCCCCAGGTTGAGCAGGGCCCTTTTAGTCCCCGTCTCTTTTGGGTCCGCCTCGACAAGGGCGCCCTTGATCCGTACCGCCCCGGCAAGCGCTTCTTTCAGCCGGGAACTCTTAAACAGGGCCGGTCCGGACTGGCCCTCTATTTCTTCCAGTTTATCCAGTTCTTCCAGTTTATCCAGGGCGGAAGGATCCCAATCCAAAACGGCGGTTTTAATCAGCTCCGCCATGCCGGATTTCCATTCCCGTTCCGGCAGTCCCTCCAGGGTTTCCGGTACGATAAAAACGGCGCTGGCGGGATAAAAGGACCCGGCGAAATTTTTTAGTCCCCCCAGGTCAAAGCCCGTCTTGCCCCCTATGGCCGCGTCCACCATGGCAAGAAGGGTGGTGGGAATCAGAACGAGCCCGGCGCCCCGCATATATATGGACGCCGCGAAGGCGCTTAAGTCGGTGATGATCCCGCCGCCTATGCCGATAAAGAGGCCGTCCCGCCCCAGGCCGCGCCGGGCCGCTTCCCGGAGTATGCGTTCCACCGCCTCCCAGTTTTTGTTTTCCTCCCCCGACGGAAGGACCAGGGGCGAAAAGGGCTCAAAAGACGGGGACGCCAGGCGCCGGGCCAGGAATTCGGTATGTTCATCGCAGATGACGATGAAATCCTGCCCCTCCCGCTGAAGAATTTCCCCGATCCGGGGTAATTCCCCCCTGAAAATGACGGTTGAAACAACGCCGCCGAACCGAAAAGGGTAGCTTTCGGACATAACAACACCCCCGAATCTAAAGAATTAGTTCAAGCTGCGGGGTAAACGCGGAAAATAAACAACAAAACCCCCTGCAGGCGGCCGAAACACGCTCCGAAGAAGAGAAAAGTTTGTATAAACAGCGTATCATAAGGGAACGATAATGACAATCGGCGGTATATAATATACGATGATGATAAAAACACCCTTAAATCTTAGTCGGAAAGGCCGAGCAGTATGGATATGATGCTGTTTACCAGCTTGGAACGGAGCATGGGCCCCGGTTTTCCCAGTCCGGCAAGGTAAGTTTCCCACAACGCGCCGTAATGCTGGGTATCTTTTCTTTCCAGGGGAAGGGCCCTGCCGGCCAGAAAACTTTCGCTGTTTTTATCCCTGAACAGGGTTTCCCCGGCAAAAACAAGGCGGAGATCGCTTAAGATTTCCTTTTGATTTTTCGCCAGGAAGATCAGGACCCCTCCGTATTCGTCGTCGGTGGTACAGGATTTGAATTTACGGCAGACCGTATAGTTCCACAATTCCAGGGGTATGCGTATGCGGGTAAGCAATTCCCGGTTTTCCAGCGATTCGGAGACGGAGGAATAGCGCAGGGCGGAAATCCACCTGCTCTGGTTTGCCGTTCTTAATTCATAGCGGGCGTCCAGGGCCGCCATGGGGGCGGCCACGTCGCTTACCACCCGGAATTTTTGGCAGATGGCCCCTCCTATGGTGGCCAAATTCCGCACCGGCCAGCTGGCCAGGTCCTTAAGGGTACGGGAGAGGGCGGAGGGGACTATCTTGCCCAGGGCGATAATCTCGTTGAGTTTTACCATGGCGCCGAATTCCAGGTAGCGCTCCGTCCTGGTAATACGGTGGAGTTCGTCGATCTTTTCCAGGGAAAGAATGTTTTTCGGAAACCCGGAACCGCGGTCCCCCGCCGGGGCAAGGGCCCCTGAATAGCGGAGAAACGAAGTACCCCCCGCAAAAAGAACCGCGTCGGGAAAGCGGGTCCAGAATGAAAAGAGTTCGCCGTAGTTTGCGGGGAGCAGCACCTGGTTATGAAGAACGGCCATAGATCCTCCGCCTCCGGTTTTCCCCGGCGGCTAAAACCCCCCTATAGAGGCTTTGGGGCTCGGTACAGCGGCATTTAATGCCCCGGAAGGCGCTGAAAAATTCTTCCCTGCCGGGACGCAAATTCCCGGTAAGGAGCATTTCCGCGGTGAGTATCTTCCCTGTTTCACAGTAGGCGCAGCTTTCCACCCCGGCCTGGGCAAAGCCCGCCGCGATATCCTGGTATTCCACCGTTTGGGAGTATCCTTCAAAGGTGATGACCTCGCCGCCGTGGACCCTGAAGGCGGGGATGAGGCAGGCCGGGGATACGGCGCCGTTAAAGCTCACCAAACAGCATCCGCAGGAACCGGCAAGGCAGCCGCTTTTGGCGGACAGAAGAGCAAAGTGTTCCCGCAGTATGGAGATGAGCCGTTCACCGGCCTCGGTAAAAACCTCCACGTCTTCGCCGTTTAATATAAACCGTACCGTCAAAATCCCTCCTGTTCGCCGGCCTTGTCAAGGTTCTGTACCGCTATCCAGATGTCCGCGGGGGTAACCGGGATTTTACAGAAGGGGTAATCCAGGGCCTGGGAAAGAGCCTGGACATAGGCGGCGGGTATGGTATTGGCCGGAAGCTCCCCTATACCCTTGGGATACCCCCCTTCGGGCCAGATAAAATCAATTTTAATCGGCGGAATTTCCTCCATATTGATAAGCGGGTAGTTCCGCATAAGGGAATCGGGGATCTTTCCTTCCCGGTACTGTACCTCTTCCCGGGCGGCCCAATTGAGGGATTGTATGATAAGTTCCGTAAGCCGCCGCCGGGCGCGGTCTTCCGCCAGTATTTGGCCCCCGTCCAGGGCCATCCATATTCCCCTGACACGGGGGATATACTCAACCGGATCTATTTCCACCTCCACCACCGCGCCGGCCCAGCTGAGAAAGGAAAGGGCGTTTTCGTCGTAGGTCTCTTCCCCCTCCCAGGCCGGGCCCCTGCCGCTCTGGTAACTCCGGTATACCGTAATAGGCAGGGGATTCCGGAAATGCCGTTTTTTTATGGCGGCGCAGCCCCGTTCCACCAGTTCGGTGATATGGGCGATCTTGCGGGAAAGGCAGGCGGGGCCCGAATCGGGCACGGGAAGATCGGCGGCCTCGCTTACAATACGGACCTGTTCTTCACGGATCCCCAGTTCCCTGGCGGCTATGGCCTTCCAGGGAAATACCCGCTCCCCGAAGGGGGGGGTCATGCTGGTCCTGATTTCCAGGGAACCGTCCTTTTCCAGGGTAAGCTCCACGCCCTGCCGGGACGGTTTGGGGGGATAGAGAAAGCCGCTTCCCTGCCACGCGGAGGAAATGCCTATGCCCCTTAAATTCTCCCCCTGTTTGAGCGGGTTGCCGGGGGGGCTGCGGCGGAGTAATTCATAGGAAGCCCATTTACGGTTGTAGTCTGACATGGACGATACGGCGTCCAAAAGCCCCTCAAGGCTGACGTTGTCCCTTATTTCCGCCCCTATGGCGAGTTTCCTTCCCTTATGGAGGAATAAATTTTTCCGCCATTCCGCGGGGTCCATACGCAGGGAGTCGGCGATGCAGGAAGCGTGCCGTTCCATGGCAAAGAAGCCCTGGGCCAGGCCCAGTCCGCTGAGGGGCCCCGAAGGGGGAAGGTTTGACTCCAGGGCCCTGGCGTCAACCGCGGCGCTTCCGTGGTAGTAGGCCCCCAGCGCGCCAAGGCATATCCTGTCGAGCATTTCGGCGGCGAAGATACCCCGGGCCCCCATATTTGTCCTGACCCTGACCCTGGTACCCACGATACGGCCCCTTTTTTCCAGGGCGCTTTTTAGAATGATCTCCGTTTCCGCCCGCTTGGGGGCAAAGCGGAAATCCTCTTCCCTGGACAGTACGATTTTTACCGGTTTCCCGGTGATACGGGCCGCCAGCGCCGCGTGGCAGGCGCAGAGGGAGGGGAACCAAAGCCTTGAGTCAAGGTGAATCTCAAGCCGGGACTGCCTTACCCTTACGGCCTGGGGGGAAACACCTAAAACCCCGGCGGCGGCCCGCTGGACGTGAAAGGGCCATTGGGTGGCGGTATGTATCTCGTAGAGGGTTTTTTCCCCCGATTTCAGCGGAAGCGCCGCCGCCCCGGCGGGGTCCGTGGGCCAGGGGTCCTGGAAGGAGGTATAGTAACGGCCTTCAATGATCCGCAGTCCGCCGTGGTTTTCAAAGGCCCCCTCAATATCCCCCAGGGTGTAGTTCCGCCGGGCAAAGGCGTTTTCCGCCTCCCGGAGCTCAAGGACCGGCTCCTCCGCCTCGATCCTGACCACGCACTGTTCCGCCAGCTCTTTGAGTTTTGCCTTATCGGGGCCCGCGAGGAGCGCCGCCGCTTCCCCGATATAGGAAACCCTGCCGTCGGCAAGTACCGGCAGTTCCCCCCCGCCGGGGCCGAAACCGCCTATGCGGTTTTCCCCCGGTATGTCCTGGGCCCGTATCAGCGTAACGCCGCCGGGGAGTTTGGGCGTATCGATACCGGTAAGGATCCCCGCGGCAGCGGGGGAACGGAGGATTACGCCGGTAAGGGCCCCCGGAATAATCAGATCGTCGATAAAAACAGGTTCTTCCATGGCAGTCTCAATTCCAAAATACCGTTCCCCCTTCCGTTACGGCGCGGCGGTTTTCACCAGAGTCCCCCGTACCGCGGCGACGACCCTTTCAACCTGGGACTCCGTCATCCCCGGCCAGATGGGGAGGGAAAGGGTTTGGGTAAAACGCCTTAAGGATTCGGGAAGGTCCTCCGGTTTAAGTCCGTACCGCTCCCTATAATAGGGCATAATGTGGAGGGGAATAAAGTGGACCGAGGTCCCTATGCCCCTCAGGCGGAGCCCCTCCATAAGGGCGCCCCGTTTTTCGGGATCTTTAAGCCTCAAAGGGTAGAGGTGCCGGGCGTCCCCCGGCGAACTGGGGGGGATGATCAGGGCCTCCTCGGCGGCAAAGGCTTC
>JAISRD010000001.1 GCA_031273835.1 Treponema sp.
GAAACGCAGGAACCGCACTGCGTACAGCCGGGTATCCTGGCCATGGCGTCGATCCAATGTTCCGTGGTATAGAGTTCCGTGGGCATGCGCCTGATAAGCTGGGGCATGCGGGCGCAGAAGTTAAGGGCGATTCCCGCCGGACAGGGAAGGCAGTACCCGCAGCCCCGGCAGAATTCCCCCGCCAGTTCCACCCGGTCGGCGGCGATGCGGGCCCTGTCCTCGGCGCTTAAGCCGCCGCTCTGCGACGCCCTGGCGGCAAGAAGCTCGTCCAGTTCGTCTTCCCGCTGTATCCCCCAGATGGGGAGGGCCCCGCCGCTTTCGCCGCCGGACCCGGGGCTTTCCGCCGCCCCGAGGGAACCGAACCAGGCGCGGGCCGTGGATATGCCGGTGATAAGCCCGCCGCTTAAGGCCTTCATCGCGATAAAGCCGATGTTTTTTTTACCGCAGAGCTCCATCAGATCGAATTCAGCCTTGCCCGACAAATACGAGAAGGGGAACTGCAGGGTATCGTAGAGCCCGCTTTCAACCGCCTGGGAGGCAAGCGGTACGCGGTGGTTGGTAAAACCGATAAAGCGGATCTTCCCCTGTTCACGGGCTTTGAAGGCCGCCTCATAAAGGCCGGATCCGTCGCCGGGTTTAACGCAGACAGGGGGATTGTGGAACTGATAAATATCGATGTGATCGGTTTTAAGCAGGGTAAGGCTCGTTTCCAGATCTTTCCAAAACCCTTCGGCGTCCACCGCCATGGTTTTGCTTGCCAGGATGAATTCCCCCCGCCTTTTCGACAGGGCCCTGCCGATTTTCAATTCGCTGTCCGTATAGGCCCTGGCGGTATCGAAAAAGTTTATGCCCCCCTCCAGGGCTTTGTTCAGTATCCGTACCGCGTCTTTCATGGCGGTACGCTGTAAAGGCAGGGCGCCGAATCCGTCCCTGCCGGCGCTGAGCCCCGTGCGTCCCAGGATGATCCTTTCCGCGCCGCTGTCCTGAGTCTTCATAAATTCTGTTCCCAGGCAAGGCCCGCCCCTATGGCGGTGGTATACTCCGCGTCGGGGGGATACTCAAATTGAATTTGGTAAAGGCCGGTAATAGCCTGGAGCACTTTTTTCCCGATGGAATTACCGCTGCCGTTGCCGGTAACAATTACCCGGTCGGTATTCTTGCTCTTGGCGGCAAAAACCGAAAGCATTCCGATTACCTGAAAAACCATGTTAATCAGGGCCAGGGCGATATCCTCGTTCCGGGCGCTGTCCAGCATCTTCCCGAAATTGGAAGCCGTGGTTTCCCTGTTAAAAAAACTCAAATCCGTTTCGGTAATGTCTTCGATGAACAGGTCCACCTGGTTGAGACGGCCCTTTTCCGCCAGGGCCATGATCCCGTTAAAGTCCGACATGGCAAAAAGCCGCTTTGCCAGGCCGAGTATGGTGCCGCCGCCGACCCCGGACCCGCCCAGATGGAAGATGCCCTTCCTGCCGGCGTCGATAATCGCCGTGCCCGTGCCGACATTGGCGATGATGATGTCGTCCCGCCCGGCAAGGAAGATCCCCCCTATGCCTATGGCCTGGATTTCATCCGCCCTGCCGGTAGATATGCCGAAGAGATCATCCTTTATCTTTGCCGCCCCCGCCCCGGTTACCATGATCTTTTGAATATCGCTCATTTTTATGCCGTTTTCCACGATCATTTTACCAAAGGCGCCGGTGGCGGAGGTAAGGGCGTCCAGGGCTTTGGTTTTAATTTTGTGGAGGACCCGGCCCTCATAAATAGAAACCGCCTTTGTGGTTGTGCTGCCTATGTCTATGCCGATGATCATAATCTTTTCTTTTGACCTTTTTTCCTTTACGATGATCTATACTATAAAGGAGAGCGCTGTGCCAGTCAAACCAATAGTCCTGCTTACCGCGATTTTGATGTATACCCTTATTGTGATCTTCCCCGACAAAAAATCCTTAAGCGCCGTCGGGGCGGCTTTGCTGATGATCATAATCCGTTCCATCGGAGGGGAAGCCGGGTTTTTCAGCCTGGTACGGGAAGCGGGAACCGAGCTTATCAACTGGGACGTGCTGATGATCTTCGTGGGAAGCCTTGTTATCGCCGAGCTTTTTATCTATTCCCGGGTTCCCGCGGTAATTGCCGATACCCTGGTCCTGCGTTCCCCCAATGTGGGTATCGCCATGGTGCTTATTCTGATCATGACCGGCCTTATCAGCGCTTTTGTGGAAAACGTCGCCACGGTCCTTGTCATGGCCCCCATAGCCCTGGCCCTCTGTTCAAAGCTCAAGATCAACCCCATGTACTTTATGGTAGGACTGGCGGTAATGGCCAATCTCCAGGGTACCGCCACCCTGGTGGGGGACCCCCCTTCGATGATCTTTGCCGATTACGCAAAATACGGTTTTAACGACTTCTTTTTCTTTAACGGGAGGCCTTCAATTTTCTTTGCCGTCCAGGCGGGGATGATCGCCGGGGCGCTTTTCTTTTACTGTATTTTTGCTAAAAACGGAGGCAAAAAGGCGGCCGTCGAAAAGGAAACCGTTCTTTCCCTGGTTCCCGCCTGGCTGCTCGTTCTTATGATAGGCGGCCTGGCGGCGGCCTCCTTTATCTACGGCGGCATCTCCCTTGCATCGGGACTGATTGTGGTGATCCTTGCCCTGGCGGGGCTCATCTGGTATTGGCTGCGGGAGAGAAGTTTTCCCAAGGTTTGGGGAATCATCAAGGGCCTGGACTGGGATACGGCCTTTTTCCTGGCCGGTATTTTTGTCGTGGTCGGCGCGGTTTCATCGGCGGGCCTGCTTGAGGACTTTGCATCCTTCTTGTCCGCCCTGATAGGCAGCAACGTCCTTTTGGGCTTTGTCCTTATCGTTGCCGTCTCTATTTTTATTTCCGGTTTTGTGGACAATGTTCCCTATATCATCGTCATGCTTCCCGTGGCCGCCTCCCTGGCCGCCGAACTTTCCCTGCGGCGGGAACTCTACATGTTCGCCCTCCTTGTCGGGTCCTGCATGGGCGGCAACCTGACTCCCTTCGGCGCTTCCGCCAATGTCGTTACCGTGGGCATACTGCGCAAACAGGGGGTAAGACTGAACTTTGCCCAGTGGCTTAAAATAGGGCTGCCCTTTACGGTTCTTACCACCACGGCTTCGGCGGTCCTTATTTGGGTCTTGTGGCGGTGAACCTCCACCCGGATACAGCCGGGGGACCGAATTCCCCCAAAGCCGACAAGGGCGGCGGCCGTAATGCCTCAAAACAAATTCTAGCGAAAAGGCGGCATCCATGCCGTCTTCTTACTCTTCCCTTCGTGTTTTTTCGTGCTTTTAGTGGTTAATTCTTAGGTCTTCCGTCCGTGGTTCCTTCAGGTTTTTTGTTGTTTCCGCGCTTAACCCGCAAGGTTCTGCATGGCGTTCT
Source organism: Treponema sp. (assembly GCA_031273835.1). Lineage (GTDB taxonomy): Bacteria > Spirochaetota > Spirochaetia > Treponematales > Breznakiellaceae > JAISRD01. The sequence goes on from JAISRD010000001.1 coordinate 3,403, forward strand.
CGGCTCTTTTTTGCAGATCCCTGGCGGCGTCGTTTTTTATCAGTACCGCGTTGGGGCGTATGGGTTCGCCGAAGATCAGGGTTAAGCAGGGTTTCTTTTTAAACAGTTTAAACAGGCCGTCTGGCTCCCGGCAGACAATACGCATGGGGAGTATCGGAACCTGGGCGTCCGCCGCAAGATAGAAGGCCCCCCGCTGGAACTGCCGGATATCCCTGTTGTACCGGATTAAAGCCCCTTCAGGATAAAAGTGGACCAGCTTTCTTTTCCGTAAATACTTTGACAGGGTATAGATAAAGACCTGAAGCTCCTTTGGGGTGGAGGGAGTGGGGACCGAACCGAGTATGCTTACAAAAACCCCGGCAATTCCCAATTTAAAGTTGGAAGGCTGGCTCACACAGATCAATTTACGGGTAGGTATGCCCACCGCGCATATGGGAGAATCCATTTCATGGATATGGTTACAGATGGTGATTGCCCCTGTCTTTCTTATTTTTTTAAGGACCCTCCGGTTTTCCACCTTGAGCCCGAACAAAACCCGGTTGATGATAATGAGCAGCGGTATGATAATGCCGAAATAAAAAACCCCCCGGAAAAATTCTTTTATGTAATTGTTCCGTTCTACGCGGCGGCTGTATTTTTTTATCGCCCCCCCCGCTTTTATAAGCTTTTTGGTTTTATAATCCCTGATCGTGTCGGCGAACATTTTTTCCAGTTTGATAACCGAATAGCTGATATTGTACGCTTCGCCGAGTTTTGCGTACTTTTTACCCATCTCCTCCCGTTCCAGCCGGTGTTCTATCCAGTAATCAAGCTTGTCCCGGAGATCCCGGTAAGAGCCTTTTTTAAAGAGACTCCGTTCATCCAGGGCAAACTGGGAGGCGGCGGATTTCCCGGAATCCGAGATAATCGGCACTTTGCCGCAGGAAAGCGCCTCCAGGCATGCAATCCCCTCAATCTCGGCGTCCGAAGCGTGTATATAAATATCGGTCTCATGAATAATCTTAAGAAGTTCATCCTGGGGGAAAAATCCAAAACGGGGCGCTATCGGCAGCCTGCGGGAAAGGCGCATATAGCGTTTAAGCATGTGTCCCTGGCCGGCAAAGGTCAGTTTTATTTTGTCCGCGTATCTGGAATGTTTAACCGCCTTGATGATCAGATCCTGCCGTTTTTCCTCCGCCAGCCGCCCGGTCATAAGCACCCGTATAAAACCGTCGTTCTTTGCGCCTTCCCCCGCCTCCGGGGGCTTAAAGGCGTCGCAGACGCCGTTTGAAATAACATGAAGCCGGGCCTGGTATTTATGTTTCCGCAGTTCCGAGGCGGTAAATTCCGACGGGCAGTGTATATTGTCAAGTTTCCGGTAAAGCCAGATCTTGAACAGAAAATAGAGGGCCGTATTGATAAAGCCCAGGAGTTTCAGTTTGATATTGTAGGTAACATTTTCAGGCTGACAGTGGAAGGCCCCTGAAACGGGGATCCCCATTTTACGGGCCAGGCGGAGGCATTTCCGTTCTATCTGCCAGGGAAAGAAAAGATGGACCAGATCCGCTCCGCTTAGGGCGTCGGTGATGATCTTCCTGTCGAATTTTGCAAAACGCATGGTATTCTTTTTTGCCACCGGAGTGGCGATGGGTACATAATGCTCCTTAAGGCCGTACATATCCTTTCCCTGTACCCCGATGCCGAGCACCCGTACCGTATGGCCCCGCTTGATAAGTTCCTCCCGAAAGCGGTGGGCGGAAACGGCGGTCCCGTCCGTCTCCTGAGTGTAGTTGTCCTCGACAAATACGATTACCATGGCGTTACTCTGCCTCGTCCCTCATTTGCAGGGCAAATTTATTGGTAGGATACAATTCAAGGGCCTTCTTTATCCACACGAGGGCTTCCTGCTTTTGATTGAGCCTGAGGTGTGCGTAGCCGATGGCTGAATAAACATTGAAATAATCGTCCTTTTGGAGGAACACGCCGCCGGAAAGTATTTTGGTCATTTCGGAGATCCCCCGCTTCGGATCGCCCAGTATGCCGGGGCCGAAGGCCCAGCGGGAGGCAAGCAGGTATTTGCTGCCGGCATTGCGGGAATCCAGGGCGGAGGCTTTTTTTGCGTATTGCTCCACCTTTGGCCCGTTGCTCATTACCCAGGGCGCGGGTTTGAGCATACAGATCTGCCCGTAATGGGCGGCCAGTATTTCATAGGCCGCCGCGCTGGGCTCTTCCGCTATGGATTGTTCCGCCAGGGCTATGCCCTTTTCATAACAGGAGAGGGCTTCGTCCCTGCGTTCATCCTGCTGGAAGGCCCGGCCCATCATATATTCACAGCGGGAAAGCATGGCGTTTTTTTCCGCACCGGAAAGCAGATCCCGGGCTTGCGCCGAAGCCTGCCGGTAGAGAGGCGCCACCTCGTCGGCCTTGAGAACCTGGGCAAAAACCGCCTCCCGCAGGGGGATGAACCACCGGGGAACTTCCCAGGCCGGGACAATCAGCGGAACAAGGACCAGAAACGCCGTGAAAAATCCCCGTTTCCCGCCTTTTGCAAAAATCCTCATGAAAACTGCCCCCGTATCTGGGCGAAAAAATCAACCGCCTCCACGGAATTTTCCGTCTCTCCCCCTTCATTATACAACAATACCAGATGGGATGGGATTTCTTCAAGGAACGGAGAGGGGGCGCAGGTTATCACATCCTGGAGGCGCCGCCGGCGGGCGCAGCTGGTTATGTAGAGCTTTTCCCGCGCCCTGGTGATGGCCACATAGAAGAGCCTCCTTTCTTCTTCCGGGGCGCCCGGATCTTCGCCGTCCTCTTCCATGCTTCTGGTATGGGGGATGATTCCCTCTTCCGCCCCGGCGATAAACACCACGGGGAATTCCAGCCCCTTGGCGGCGTGGATGGTCATGATGTTGACCTTTCCCGTATCGCCGTCGTCGTCGTCCCTGCTGTTGGTTATAAGGCTTATGCGGTTGAGCCATGCGTAGAGGCCCGTTTCAAAATTGTCCGGATCATTTTCCCAATGTTCAACGGACTGGATAAGGTATTCTATGTTGGCGAATTTCCACCGGGCTGTTTTTTCTTCCCTGCCGAATTCCGCCACCAGATAGGACCAGTAATCGATTTTGTCCGTCAGGTTCCGTATCTTCTCCGCCAGGTTCCGGGGATCGGAGAGTATCCTTTCCCGAAAGGCTTCAAGCATACTCATAAAGACATCAAGCTCGCCCCTTGTCTTAGCCGGCAGGGGAGAGGCGACGCCCTCAGGCAGACGGACGAGCCTTTCCATGGCGGACCAGAGGGAACCCCGGTTTCCTCCTGCGGAACCCTGGCTTCCCCGAGTGGAATCCCTGTTTCCGCCTGCGGGCCCCTGATTCTTCCGGGCCGCCCCGGAAATCAGCTCTACGGTGCTTTTTCCTATGCCCCGCCGGGGGGTATTGATGATGCGCATCAGGTTAATATCATCGTGAAAATTGGCGATCACCTTGAGGTAGGAAATGATGTCCTTTATTTCCTTGCGGGAGAAAAAACTCTGCCCCCCGGAAACCCGGTAGGGAATGTTTGATTCCAGCAGGGCCTCTTCTATGGCCCTGGTCATTGAGTTGGTCCGCAGCAGTATCCCGAAATCGCCGTAATGTAAGCCCTCCCGCATCATGTGTTCCTTGATCTGGGCGGCGATAAATCCGGCCTCATCGCTTTCATTTTCGGGATGGTGGAGTACAATGGGCCTGCCCCCGGTATTTCCCGACCAGAGGGTTTTTTCCTTGCGCCTGGTATTGTGGGCAATGACCCCGTTGGCCGCCTCCAGTATCGTCGTGGTGGACCGGTAATTTTGCTCCAGTTTGATTTCCCTGCAGCCGGGAAAATCCTCTTCAAAACGGAGGAGGTTTTCGTAATTGGCCCCCCGCCAGGAATAGATGGACTGATCATCGTCCCCCACGGCGCAGATATTGGGGAGACCGCTTTCCCCAGCGGCGCCGCTCCCCGGGGAATTGCCCAGGGCCAGGAGCTTTAACAGCCGGTACTGGATAAGGCTTGTATCCTGGAATTCATCTACCATGATGTACCGGAAGCGGTTCCGGTATTTGGCAAGGGTTTCGGGGTGTTTTTCAAAGAGTTCTATGGGCAGGACCAGCAGGTCGTCGAAGTCGAGGGCGTTAAAAACCTTAAGGCCGTGCTGGTATTCCCGGTACACCCCCTCATAGGCGGAGGGGTCCGGCGCCGCTTCAGTTCCCGGAGCGTCGGCCCAGGTATAACGGCCCGTCTTGATATTGGAAAAAAGCTCCCCCAGGGCATAGAGGCAGGCCCTGTTTAATCTATCCGCGCCGAGCCGCGATTCCCTTAAGGATTCTTTGATCAGCTCCGTCCTGTCGGTTTCGTCGTAGATGGAAAAATTTTCCCGGTATCCCAGGGCTTCAATTTCTTTCCGCAGTATCTTTACCCCGAAGGCATGGAAGGTGCTTACCGTAAGGCTTTGGAGCTTTTTCCCCGTTAACTCCCTGACCCGTTTTTCCATTTCCCGGGCGGCCTTATTGGTAAAGGTCAGGGCGAGGATGGCGTGTTGGGGTATGCCCCGCTCAAGCATACGGGCGATACGGTACGTGATAACCCGGGTTTTGCCCGAGCCCGCCCCGGCTATGATCAGCAGCGGCCCCTCGGCGGTCCGTACCGCCTCCAACTGGGGGCTGTTAAGTTCCCCCTCCAAATCAAGCAGCATGGAAGGAGTATACCCGGGAAGGGCCGTTTGTGGTATAGGAACGGGCCGGTCCCCTGGGGCTACTTGCGGTTTGGAATATAAGCTTATATTATTGTGATTATGGAATATGTATGGAGCGACAGTCTATCGGTGGGGCATGAAAAGATAGACGGGCAGCATAAACAGCTCTTTGCCGCAATCAACGACCTGATCCGTGTCAGTCAAAGCGGAAATACCGGGGATGAACTAAAGAAGAGCCTGGACTTTCTCAACGATTATACAATTAAGCACTTCTTTGAGGAGGAACAGCTTCAGCTTAAATTCCAGTACCCGGATTATGAAAACCACAAAAAGCTTCATGAGGGCCTGAAACAGGTACTCCGCGAGCTTATGCACGAGTGGATATTGAAGGGGTCCTCCAAGGCTTTGGCCGAGGGCATCAAGGTAAAAATAGGCGACTGGCTGGTGACACATATCAAAGCCGAGGACACGAAGCTGGGAGCGCATATAAAAAGCAAAAGCTAGGGCTTCATCCGCAGCGGGGTCCGGCACCCAAGATCACGCCCTTCCGGGCGGGGCTTATTCAGGCGGCCGGGATCTTCCGCTTCTCCGTACCACTACTTTTTTCCCCTCCCGCCGGACCGGTCTGCCGCTTCCGGCTTGGCCGCTTTCCTTGTCCCGCCCCTGGGGGTCCCGACCGCGGGGTCGGCCGCTATCCCTGCCGCCCGCCTGGCCCCGGTCCTGCCGGCGGTCCCCGCCTCCGCGGCGCTGTTCCCTTACGGCCTTTTCCAGCGCCTTGAGGGCCTCGTCAAAATTTTTAAGAAAGGCGGGAAGATCATCGGCAAACACAATCACCGACTGGCGCTCAAAGCCCCCCGTTTCTTTGTTTTTGCTCTCCACGATATTAAGGTAGAGATCCCCCAGGCGGTTTTCCTTTACATTAAAAAAGTAGGTCCTGTTCTGCAGTATAAGCGTCTTTGAAGAAAGTTCTCCCCGTATTCCCATGTTGTACTCCTTATCTTTACGCCGCGCCGTCCGCCCGGCTTACCATGCTGCGCTGCCATTGAATAAGCGCCCGCTCCCGTTCTGCGCCGCCCTCCGCGTCGGCCAGTATCCTGAATACCGGCTCCGTCTTGGAGCCCCGCATCCAGATAAAGGCCTTCTCCCTGCCCTCATCACCGGTAAAAACAATTTTGAGCCCCCCGGTCCCCGCGTCGCCGAAGCGGGTGAGTTTTCTCACTTCCTCCGTACCTATGCAGGCCCGCCCCTCCCATCCGTAAAGGCCCAGCCTTTTCAGCTCCGCCCTTTTCAGTTCCCAGTCCTTAAGAAAAATACCCTGGTACTTCTCTTTGAGGAGGGCGTGATCCCCTGTCCGTACCCGAAGCTGGGCTTCCGGCGTGGCGACCCCGGTGGTGGTAAAGACGGGGAGGGATGCGATGATATCCTTAAGGCCAAAGCCGCTTTTCGCCCTCCCGCCGCCGCTCTTCTCAAGCCATATATCAAAAAAGCCCCCGCCCTCAGGCCGCGGGCCCCCGGCGTCCGTATCCCTTCCCTTCCGTATGGTAAGGAGTTTTACCAGCCCCAGGACCGTGGCGATGGGGTCCCGTACCGCCTGGGGATGGATGATATTGCCCCCGTTGGAACCTTCCCCCAATATGCGGACCAGGTATCCCTGATTCCGCAATCTCCGGGCCAGGTTAACCACATTGGCCTCCCCGACCTCGGCGCGGAATACCTCTATCCCGAAGGCCGCCGCGATACGGTCCACGCGCATCGAGGTGGGGCCGTTTACCGCCACGGCCGCCCTGGTAAGGGCCCCGCCCGAGGGGCCGTAACGGAGCTCCCCGGTCCAGACAAGCTGGGCAAATTCGGCGGCGCAGGCCAGGGCAAATACTTCCTGGGCTTCGAGTATCCTGGCCCTGCCCGCTTCTTCGTCCCAGATCACCAGGTTTCCCCTGTCGCCGTCGCAGTCGGGCACGTAGCTTAACAGCGCCCCGGTGTCCCGCCGGTGGAGTTCCTCAAGAAAAACCCTGCAGGGTTCAAGGGAATCCCCTTCGGGGATGATGGCGTGGGCTATTTCGCCGGGCTTTGCGTTGATTCCCTGAAAGCCCAGCCCCAGGGAACGGAAAAGATCCCCGTCGATACTGAGGGTCCGGGCGGAGCCGTTATAATCCGCCGCCGCCGTCAGGGGCCTTTCCCGCAGGCCCTCCTTAAGGGCTTCCATGACGCCGTTTCCCCCGTCCGGAACGCCGACCGGTGTTCCGGCGGTAACCCGGAGGGCGAAATCCCTGTAGGCCCCGAGGGCTTCCTGTTTTATCCGCGCCGATTCGGCGTAGACCCGCTTTAGCCCGGTTTCGTCCGCCCGGCAAAGCACGGCAAGGAGCTCCGTTACCGCCCCGGGCCTGGCAAGGAGTTCTTTAAGGGCCCCTATACACTGTAACGCGGCGGAAGCTTCCAGAACGCCGCCGTCGTCAAGACCGAATTTCAGGCCGTTATGGCCTATAGGGTTGTGGCTTGCGGAAATATAGCAAAAACCGGTATGCCCCCCGGCGGGGGGATTTTTTGCGTATGAAGCGGCGCAGGCCATGAGCTCCGGGGCCGCGGCAACGCCGGCATAGACCGCGGCGCAGCCCGCCCCAAGAAAGGCCCGGATCATGATATCCGCCGCGGCTTCCCCGGTGGGCCGGGTATCCCGGCCAAGTATCACCAGGGGGGCCGGAGAACCCCCGGATCTGAGAAATTCCGCAAAAACCACGGCGCCGGCGGCGCAGATAAGGGCGTGGGGCTTTGACAGTTCCCCGCTTCTGTCCTCTTCAGAAGCGCCGAAAATCCCCCGCCAGCCCGAGGGGGACAGGATCATTTCCGAAAGGGCCTTTGCCAGATCCGCGCCGGGTATCCTTAATTTGTCCGGATCAAACATAGCCTTAGTATACAATTCATTTATATCTAGTCTAGGTGATAAAATCATAGTATATTTGAATTATAGGAAAGGTAAGGATTAACCATGAAACGACTGTACCTTGATTATAACGCCACAACCCCCTTAAGGGAAGAGGTAAGGGCCGCCCTCATCGAGGATCTTGCCGTATACGGCAATGCTTCGAGCATGCACGCCGACGGACGGGAAGCCCGGACCAGGGTAGAGGAAGCCCGGAACAGGGTAGGGGAACTCCTGGGGGCCCCCGCTAAAACGATCGTCTTTACCTCCGGTGGTTCCGAATCAAACAACACGGTTTTTAATACCATGCGGCGCCTTGCCTCGGACCGGAACGGCGCTCCCCTTGCCGGGGGGAGGCGGGGCTTTATCACCACCGCCGTGGAGCACCCCTGTGTGCTCAATTCCGCCAAATACCTGGAATCCCTGGGGTTCAGGGTAACTTTTTTGCCCGTGGATCAGTACGGAAAGGTCCGTATGGAGGAATTCAAAAAGGCCTTGAACGAAGAAACCCTCCTGGTATCGGTGATGATGGCAAACAACGAGATCGGCACGATACAAAATATCAGGGAAATTGCCGCCATGACCAAGGCCGCTGGGGGGTGGATGCATACCGACGCGGTTCAGGCGGCGGGGAAGATACCGGTAAACGCGCCGGAGCTTGGGGTGGATTACCTTACCATGTCGGCCCATAAAATTTATGGCCCCAAGGGAATAGGGGCCCTGTACATTAAGGAAAAGGCCCCCCTTTTCCCCCTTATACAGGGGGGGCACCAGGAAGACGGAATGCGGGCGGGGACCTACAACAATATGGGGATACTCGGCTTCGGCAAGGCGGCGGAACTGGCAAAACGGGATCTGGCCGCCTATGGCCGGGAAATGGGCGCCCTGCGACGGCGGCTCCGGGACGGCCTTTTTGCCGCCGTGCCGGACATTAAAATCAACGGACACCCGGAGGATGTGCTTCCCAATACCCTCAATGTGTCGTTTCCCGGCGCCGAGGGGGAGGCCATACTGCTCTCCATGGATATTGCCGGAATCGAGGCGTCCACCGGTTCGGCCTGCGCTTCGGGAAGCCTGGAACCCTCCCATGTCCTTACGGCCATAGGGGCGGAGTCCGAGCTTGCCCACGGTTCCATACGTTTCAGCCTGGGCCTGGGCGTTACCGAAGATGATGTAGACTATGTGCTGGAAACGGCGCCGCCGATAATCTCAAGGCTCCGTTCCATGTCGACGGTATATCAGGATTGATTTGAGGAGCTTATCATGACTGCATGGTTATATTCGGATACGGTTAAAGAACACTTTGTAAATCCCCGGAATGTCCTTATGGAAGACGAGGGGACTTTTCCCGCCGACGCCCGGGGAGAAACGGGCAATATCAGATGCGGGGATCAGATGCTGATGCTTTTACAGATCAAGGATGACGTGATTAGCGATGTACGGTGGAAAACCTACGGCTGCGCCAGCGCCATCGCCTCCACCAGCATGCTTTCGGAGATGATCAAGGGGATGAATATAGCCGACGCCTACGGGATTAAGCCCGGCGACCTGGTGAAAAAGCTCGGCGGCCTGCCGGAAAACAAGATACACTGCTCCGTCCTGGGGGATAAGGCCCTGCGGGCGGCCATCGACGATTATCTTGGCAAAACCGGCAGGGCGGGACTCTTTAAGGAAGAGGCCGTAACGATCTGCAACTGCCTTTCCATCACCGACAAGGACCTGGAGACGGCCTATAAGAACGGCGCCCGGAGCTGGGAAAACTTCCAGGAAGCCACCAAAATCGGCACGGTCTGCGGAAGCTGCAAGGAAAAGGCCCTGGAACTGCTCCACGAATTTGAGCATATCTACGGCGGCTGAGGGGGTTTTGGCCGCTTTGATCTTACAACAGATGTTATAAAAAAAACATGACAAACTGCTAGCCTATTTTTCCGCCATGGAGTATGATCTAGGCATGGAGATAAAAAAATTACTCAAAGTCCTGCCGGCGCTTTTGTTATTATCCGCCCTTTTATCCTGCTCCAAGGAAATAGGCTGGGGCGTTTTGCTGTGGACCATTGAAGAACCGGCCATTCCCTCGGGGACCGTACTGCCCGTTTATATGCGCTCGAACATTGAAGAACAATGGATTGCCGGAATACCCGGCGAAAATCCCGGCGGACAGCAGAAACTGGTGGAGATCCCCCTTTCCCATCTGGAGCTGTTCAGGACCAGGGGGGCGGCCCTGCGGCAGGCTTCGGCCAACGCCGAATATGCCATAACCTATGCGGAAGTCCTGCAGGACGGCCTTCCCATCCGGGATAAGCCTGAAAACGGCGCCCGGCGGGTCTACCGTCTTAAAGAGGGGGAGGTGATCAAGATACTCGAAAAGGCCGAGGGAGTTGAGGCGGTGGGCGCCTCCGGCGCCCCCCTGGAGGGCGGCTGGTTCGTGGTGCTTACCGAAAGCGGCAGCACCGGTTATTGTTTTTCCAACCGTCTGCGCTTCTTCGAACACACCCGGGGTCCCCTGGTGGTCTTTAAGCCCGAAATTTCCGGGGACGATCCTGATCTGGATTTTATCCTCTCCCGGCCCTGGTATCCCGAATCCTACGGAGCCATGCTGAGTTCAGGCAGTCTCGACACCGAAGCCCTTGCAAAACACTGGGGTTTTATCCCCGGGGCCGATACGGGGAAGGCGAAAATCACCCTTCCCGATCTTGCCATAGACTTTCCCTATAGAAAGATAAGCAGAGCCGGTGAACGGGCCTGGATCTTTGAGGGCAGTCCCCTCCTGCTGACCTTTCAGGGCGAACCCGGCGCCGAAAACGCCAGGTTAACCGTACAATACGATGATGAAACGGGGCTGACCCATTCGGCTGTTTTTGTTAACCTTCCCTTCTCGGTGGATATGATCATAAGCCGGGAAATGTCCCGCAGGCAGACCCTCTATCAGGAGCTTTTTGTCCGGGGGCCCTCCTACTACAGCCCAAACTACGGCGCCCTGACGCTCAGCTCGGACAGGCGCTTTAGCTGGGACGAAATGGGAAATCTGCCCCCCGGCATGTTCCCCCCCTCCGCCCTGGGGAGCGGGATCATCGATATGGGGATCTACCTTCCGGCGGACCTTGTAAACCGGTATACCGGCGCGCTGTCCATGAAGCTCGACGCGGTAAACGGTGAAGGGCCCTTTCTAACTTTCCTCTATACCCTGGATAACCAGGGGCTTAAGCTGGAATATGTTCCCCGGGAAAATCTCAACGGCCCCGCCGTCGTCAGGCGGGACAGTTCCGCTTTGGTGATCTACTTTAGTGCCGAGTAGCGTCGTACAGCTTTCAAAAATTTCCATTGCCTTTGCCGACAGGGATGTACTTAAGGATGTAAACCTCTTTCTTTCGGCCGAATCCCGCTCGGCCCTGGCGGGGGTAAACGGTTCGGGCAAAACCACGCTGATGAAAATTACCGCCGGATTGGCCGCCGCCGATTCGGGGGAGCTGACGCTTAGAAAGGGGGCCCGCGTTTCCTACCTGCCCCAGGAGGGGGCGGCTTATGGAAACTTGATGGAAAACCGGACCCTTTGGGATGAAGCTGAAACGGCCTATGATCCCATCCGGGTACTGCTTGCGGAAATGGAAGCGCTGGGGGCCCTGCTGGAAAGGGCCGGTGAAGCCGCCGCCGCCCCGGTCCTGGCGGAATACCAGCGGCTCCAGGAGGGGGTGGAAAATTCGGGCTACTATAACCGGGACGGAACGATCTCCCAGGTCCTTAAGGGGCTGGGTTTTTCGGAGGGGGATTTTTCCCGCCGGGCCGGGGAATTTTCCGGAGGCTGGCAGATGCGGATCAAGCTGGCCAAGGTACTCCTTGAAAGCCCGGATCTGATGCTCCTGGACGAACCTACCAATTACCTTGATATAGAAGCCAGAACCTGGCTTGAAACCTGGCTTAAAAATTTTCCCGGCGGCTATCTTCTGGTTTCCCATGACCGTTATTTTCTGGATACCTGCGTAAACGAAGTCTACGAACTTTTTCAGGGCCGTATCAAGCGCTACGCGGGTAACTACAGCGCCTATGAAAACTTACGGCGGCAGGAACTGGAAACCCTCTTAAAGCGCCGCGAGGAACAACAGGCGGAAATTGCCAAATCGGAGGATCTTATACGCCGTTTCCGGTTCAAGGCTTCCAAGGCCGCCATGGTACAGGAACGGATAAGAAGGCTTGAAAAGATGGAGCGGATAGAAATCCCTGAAACCCTCAAGAAGATCAGCGTCAGCTTTCCGCCGGCCCCCCACTCCGGCCGTACCGCCCTTAATTTAAGGAACCTGGGTAAAACATACGGCCCCAGGCGGGTTTTTTCCGGCCTGGACCTAAACCTGGACACGGGGGAAAAGCTCGTGGTGGCGGGCCGGAACGGGGCGGGGAAATCCACGCTGCTGCGCATCATAGCCGGGGAAGACCGGGATCATGAGGGGGAAGTAAAATACGGAACCGGGATCATCCCCGCCTATTTTTCCCAGGACTTTAACCCTCAGGAGGGAAGCGGGGAAGAGGGGGTGCTGGCCTTTATGGAAGCGGGGGCCCCCGCCGCGGTGGTTCCCAAACTCCGGGATATGCTGGGGGCTTTCTTATTCCGGGGGGACGATGTATACAAGCGCCTTTCGGTTCTGTCCGGGGGAGAAAAGAACCGCCTTGCCCTGCTTAGGCTCCTGTTACAGCCGGTTAACCTTCTTGTCCTGGACGAGCCCACCAATCATCTGGACCTTCATTCAAAGGACATACTGCTTGACGCCCTGCTGCAGTTTACCGGTACGGTGATCTTTGTTTCCCACGACCGGGCTTTTATGGAAGCCCTTTCAACAAAAACCCTGGAACTTAAAAGCGGCGATGGAGGCGGCGTATCGGAGCATAAGCTGTACTACGGGGGATACGGATACTACCTGGAAAAAACCGCGGAGGCGGGAAACCCCGCCGCGGGGCCGGCGGGGGGCGCTTCTTTGGGCCGCTCCTCCCAAACGGACGCCGAAGCCCGGCGCAGAGCGGGGAAACAGCGGGCGGCCCTTGTAAGGCGGCTTGAGCGGGAGGAGGAGGCCTGTCTTGCGGATATGGAAACCCTGGAAGCGGAAAAGGCCCGCCTTGAGGAAGCCCTGACCCGCAGTGAAGTGTACGCCGACGGGGAAAAGACCAGGACGGTAAAGGCCGCCCTGGGCAGGGTAAACGCGGAACTTGAGGAAAAAACCGCCCTTTGGGAGCGGATTGCCGGAGAACTGCGGCAAAACGCCGGCTAAAGCAGGCCCTGTTTTTCCGCCCCTTTACGGCGCTTTTAAGGAATTTTGCTAAAAAGTCCCTTGATAAAACCAAAGCCGGTGGGGTACTATAAATAAATAAACAGGAGCACTTTAGTCAGATGGAAGAACAAGATAATAGCCGAAAGAAAGTCGTTTTGGTGGACGATAATATTACCATTCTGACTATGGGTAATTTTATACTAAACGAGAAATACGACGTGTTTACCATCCCGTCGGGGATAAAACTCTTCAAACTCCTTGAAAAAGTGGTTCCCGATCTGATCCTGCTGGATATAGAGATGCCCGAAATGACCGGCTATGAAGTGATCAAGAAGCTCAAGGCCGACCCGTCCACCGCCGGCATTCCGGTGATATTCCTTACCGCGAAAACCGACATGGGAAGCGAACTTGAGGGCCTGACCCTGGGGGCCATAGATTACCTTTCCAAACCCTTTTCCCCGCCGCTGCTCCTGAAACGTATAGAACTCCATCTCCTGGTGGAAACCCAGAAACGGGAACTCCTCAATTTCAACAACAATCTGCTTGAAATGGTACGGGTAAAAACCGAAACCCTCCTGGATATGCAGAATTCGATACTTAAAACCGTGGCGGACCTGGTTGAATACCGGGACGAGATAACCGGGGGCCATGTAGAGCGAACCCGGAAGTACCTTGAATTTCTGCTTGACGCCATGGTGGAACAAAAGATCTACCTGGACGAAATCGCCGAATGGGACCGGGAATTTCTGCTCCAGTCTTCCCAGCTGCACGATTTGGGGAAAATTTCCATCCGGGACGCTATCCTGCTTAAACCGGGAAAACTCGACGCCGACGAATTTGAGGTGATGAAATCCCATACGGTCTTTGGGGTAAAAATCATCGATGAAATCGAAAAGCATACCCCGGAAAACAGCTTCCTGACCCACGCCAAAATTTTCGCCGGGACCCACCATGAAAAGTGGAACGGTACGGGCTACCCCGGCGGTCTGGCCGGCAAGGACATACCCCTGCAGGGAAGGCTGATGGCTATCGCGGATGTCTATGACGCGCTGATTTCCGTAAGGCCCTATAAAAAGCCCCTTACCCATGAAGAGGCTTCGAACATCATCATTGAGGGAAAGGGAACCCATTTTGATCCGGTCCTGACGGATCTCTACGCTTCCGTGGCGGACAAATTCGCCCGGTTTATCAACGATCAGTCATGAACATACTGGTCGTAGGCGGGGCGGGCTATATAGGAAGCCACGTTGCCGGGGAACTCCTCGACAGGGGCCACAACGTTACGGTATTTGACAACCTCTCTTCCGGACTGCGGGAGAATCTTCTTCCCGGTGCAGCCTTTATCCACGGGGATATACTGCGCTATGAACAGCTCCGCCGGGCCCTGGCCGAAACCGGGGCTGAGGCGGTAGTGTACCTTGCCGCCCTCAAGGCCGTGGGCGAATCGATGATCAGCCCCGAAAAATACTCGGTGAACAATATCACCGGCACTATAAACCTCCTTAATGCCGCCGCCGAAACGGGCTTTAAGTACCTTATCTTTTCTTCCAGCGCCGCTGTGTACGGGGAGCCGGTTTACCTCCCCATAGACGAAAAACATCCCGCCAATCCTGAAAATTACTACGGCTTTACCAAACTGGAGATTGAAAGGTTCCTCGGGTGGTACGACAGGCTTAAGGGGATACGCTGCGCAAGCCTCCGGTATTTTAACGCCGCCGGCTACGATCCCCGGGGCCGGATCAGGGGGCTGGAACAGAACCCCGCAAACCTCATTCCGGTAATCATGGAAACCGCCTGCGGTAAACGGGGGGAACTCTGTATTTTCGGGGATGATTATGATACCCCCGACGGAACCTGTATCCGGGATTATATACATGTGAGCGATCTTGCCTCCGCCCACGCCCTGGCGCTGGACTTTATAAGCGGAAACGACAGGAGCATCACCGTTAATCTGGGAAGCGAAAGCGGCTCTTCAGTCCTGGAAGTACTGGAAGGGGCCCGGCGCATCACGGGGAAACCCATCCCAAGCCGCGTAACGGGCCGCCGCCCCGGCGATCCGGCCAGATTAACCGCCTCCGCCGCCCTGGCGGGGGAACTTTTAGGCTGGAAGGCGGAATATTCGGATCTGGAAACCCTGATAAGGACATCCTGGGACGCGTACCGGGCAAATTAAGGGCTTAAAGCAAACAGGAAAGGAATGAACACTTGGAAACTGCGTTAAAAGAGCGGATCTTTTCTTTTATTGACGGGACCGAAGAGCTGGCGGTTGAACTGGAAACGGAGCTGTGCAGGCGGCCCGCAGTTTCCCCGGCCTCCGGGGGCGAGGGGGAACTGGAAAAGGCCGAATACCTTGGGGACTGGCTCGGTTCACGGGGTTTTACCTTTGAGCGCATCGACATCAGGGACGACCGGGCCAGGGGGAAGCTCAGGCCCAATCTCGTGGTTGACCCCGCCGGCCCGGTTCCGGCGGGGCCGGTCCTGTGGATCATGAGCCACCTGGACGTGGTGCCCCCCGGCGACGCTTCCCTTTGGGAAAGCGATCCCTGGACCTTAGTCCGCAGGGACAGCCCCCAGGGCCCCCGGCTCATAGGGCGGGGGGTGGAGGATAACCAGCAGGGCCTGGTATCCTCCCTTATCGCCGCGTTGGCCCTCAGGGAAACCGGCGCCCCGGCCCGGCCGGTAAAATTGCTTTTCTGCGCCGACGAAGAATGCGGCAGCGCCTACGGCGTGGAGGCCCTTTTAAGGGAAAGGCCGGGGCTCTTCCGCGGGGAAGATCTGGTCCTGATCCCCGACGGAGGGGACAACAGGGGCGAAACCATCGAGATCGCCGAAAAAAACATACTCTGGCTTGAATTTAACACCAGGGGAAAGCAGGCCCACGGTTCGCGGCCCGATCTGGGGGCCAACGCCGCCCTTGCCGGGGCGGAACTGACGGTACGGCTCCACTACGAACTGGGCGAAATATTCAACGGCCGGGACCCGCTTTTTGAGCCCGGTTATTCAACATTTGAACCCACCAAAAAGCTTTCCAATGTGCCGAATATCAACACCATACCGGGGGAGGATCTGAGCTGTATGGACCTGCGTATACTGCCCCGTTATCCTATCGGGGAGGTCCTTAAGGAAATCGACAGAATCAAGGGTGAGGTGGAGGCAAAGCACCGGGTTTCGATAAGCTATTCCGCCCCCCAATCCGTAGAATCCAGGGCCACTCCCCCCGACTCCCCCCTTATTACCCGGCTTTCTCAGGCGGTTAAGGAGGTTTACGGGGTAAACTGTCGGCCCATAGGCATAGGGGGCGGTACCGTGGGGGCCCTGCTCCGCAACAAGGGCCTGCACTGCGCGGTCTGGAGCCGCATGGAGGATACCGCCCATCAGCCCAATGAATACGTCCTCTTATCCAACATACTGGGCAACGCCAAAGTTATGGCCCTTCTTATGTTGAAAGAGGGGATCTAACCGTGTTTTACTTTTTTACGGCCTGCGTGATGACAAATTTTCCGTAACTACTACAATATTTCCATGCTTAGGGTAGCGATAGGCAAAAACGCAGACTTCCCGCCCTGGCTCACAATTACTGCCCGGCCTTCTCTCCTTGTTTTTTCCGCCCCCTTCCGGTACGCTTTTACCGGGAGCCTGCCAATCCATGAAAGAAGCGATAAACAACAGCGGCCGCGCCGAGGTCTTAATCCGGGCCCTGCCCTATATTCAGTGCTACCAGGGGAAGACCATGGTGGTCAAATACGGCGGCAGCGCCATGATCAACGGGGAACTTAAGGCGGCGGTGATAGAGGACCTTATCCTTATGTCCTGCGTCGGAATCAGGACCGTGCTGGTCCACGGCGGCGGCCCGGAAATAGAGGCCATGCTCAACGCCCTGGGAAAGGAAAGCCGCTTTGTGCAGGGGCTCCGCTATACCGATGAGGAAACCATGGAGGTGGTACAGATGGTCCTCTGCGGCAAGGTGAACAAGGATATCACCGCCCTTATCGGCCGGGCCGGGGGAAAGGCCCTGGGGCTCTGCGGCATAGACGGCGCCATGCTCCGCGCCAGGCAGTACAGGCCCCAGGGGGAAGATCTGGGCCTGGTGGGTGAAATCAGCGCGGTGGATACCGGGACCCTGGAGGGTCTCCTTGCGTCGGGGATAATTCCCGTGGTGTCCTCCGTGGCCCTGGGCGCCGACGAGGACCGGGGCAGGGTCCTCAATGTCAACGCCGATACCGCCGCGGCAAAGATCGCCGCGGCCCTGGGGGCGGAAAAGCTTATCCTTATGACCGATGTCCGCGGCATACTTAAGGACCTGCATGACCCCGGTTCCCTGATCAAGGTCCTGCCCCGTTCCGGCCTTGAGGCCCTTAAAAACGAGGGCGTTGTCAGCAAGGGGATGATCCCCAAAACGGACTGCTGCGCCCTCGCCCTCGACGGCGGGGTAAAGAAGGCCCACATCATAGACGGGCGGCTTCCCCACGCCCTGTTAATAGAACTCTTTACCGATGAGGGGATCGGCACCATGATTGTTAAGGAATGAGCTATGTCTGACTTTTTTATGGATACCTATCACCGGCTGCCGGTAACTTTTTCGCGCGGGCAGGGCTGCTGGCTTTGGGATACCGGGGAAAAAAAGTACCTTGATTTTACCTCGGGGATTGCGGTGAACTGCCTGGGGCATAATCACCCCGCGCTGGTAAAGGCGATCTCGGAGCAGGCCGCAAAGCTCATCCATGTATGCAACTACTACCAAAGCGATACGGGGGAGCTCTTTGCCGGGGCCCTGGTCAGGGCCTCGGCCGGGGCGGGGATACGGAAGGTATTTCTGGCCAATTCCGGGGCGGAGGCAAACGAGGGGGCCTGTAAGATCGCCCGGAAATATTCGCTTAAAAAATACGGCCCCGGGCGGCATACTATCGTTACCCTCAAAAACAGTTTCCACGGCAGGACCATCACCACCCTTGCCGCCACGGGACAGGACAGGCTGCACAGGGATTTCGGTCCCTTTACCGAAGGCTTTGTCTCTATCCCCGGGGGGGATATTGATGAACTGGAACGGGCGCTGGATCAAAAAACCACCGCGGGGTTTTTGCTCGAGGCGATCCAGGGTGAAAGCGGTATAATCCCCCAGGATGAGGAATTTATCCGGGCCGCGGCAAAACTCTGCGCCGAACGGGACATACTGCTGATGTTTGACGAAATCCAGTGCGGCCTGGGCCGGACCGGAACTTTTCTTGCCTGCGAGGGATACGGGGTAAAGGCCGATGTGGTAACCTTGGCGAAGGGCCTTGCCGGAGGCGTGCCCATCGGGGCCGTGCTGGCCGGGGAAAAGGCAGCCGCCGTTTTTGAGACAGGCGACCACGGCTCGACCTTCGGGGGAAATCCCCTGGCCTGCGCCGCGGGCCTTGCGGTGCTTGACCTAGCCGCCCGGCCGGAATTCCTTAAGGACATCGCGGAAAAGGGCCGCCGCCTTATGGATACCCTCCGTTCCTGGAATCACCCCCGGATTACCGGGCTTCGGGGCAGGGGCCTTATGGCGGGGGTGGATATCGACGCCGAAGCGTGGCCCGTTCTGGAAGCCTGCCTTGCCCTGCCGGAGCGGGGCCTCCTGATACTAAGCGCCGGTCCCCATACCTTAAGGCTCCTTCCGCCCTACATCATCAGCGGAACCGAACTGGACGAAGGGCTGACTCTCCTTAAACAGGTTTTGGACGGGATTTAGGGTAATTATTGCAAAAAAGGCCGTAATGTGTGAAGCTGTTATTTAATAGAGAAAAATGAAAAGATCAAAGTTTGAATTCAACGCGGGCGCAAAGCTAGGGGTATTTTTTCTTCTTACCGGGTTTTTTCTTTTCCGGAATTTTTCCGCCTCCCCGGCCGAACAAAAGGATACGGACTCCCTTCCCGATCCCTACCGGCCGGACCTTACCATCAACGCCCTTGCCGTTCAGGAGGGGTTCTGGTATTCCGGAACGCTCCAGGAGGGGGATCAAAACTGGTTTTCCTTTACCCCCGCGGGAAGCGGTATCATGAGCGCCGAAACGGCAGGGGCTGTCGATACGGCTCTGGAACTCTTCAGCGGGATTTCCAAAATCGGCGAAAACGACGACATGGCCGAAGGAAACCACAACGCAAGAATAGAATATTATACCGAACAGGGAATTATCTATACCTTCAGGGTTTCAGGCTATCACGGGGCGGCCGGGCCCTACCGTTTCAGGGTAACCATGGAGAGCCTGCAGGCGGGGAGGGGGGAGCCCAATGATACACAAAGCCAGGCGCTTTTGATCAGGGTGAATTCCCAGGGTTCCACAGGGGGAAACCGGCTGACCGCCTATTTCCACAGTCCCGGTGATGTGGATTGGTATACCTTCAGGGTTCCCCGTAAAAGCATACTGATCTTCGGTACGGAAGGTTCCCTGGATACGGTTATAGAATTGTACGACAGCAGGGGAAATCTTGTCGCCGAGGCCGATGATTCAGGCAAGAAGCAGAACGCCGGCCTTGCCATGATGATTTCCCCGGATACCTATTTTGTTAAGGTGGTGGAATTTAATCAGCGCTTAGGCAAGTACTATCTCTACATCCGGTTTAAGGAGCCGCGAAAACCGGATAGATACGAAAATGACGATGAACTTAAGGCGGCCCGGGATATTTTGATCGGGACGCCCCAGCGGCGGAATTTTACCGGCCAGGATGATATTGACTGGGCAAGGCTGCGTATTACACAGGAAGGGATCTATGTCATAGAGGCTGCGGGTTCCGCGGAGGCGGGCGCCTCCCTTGACCTCGCCGTAGGCTTGTTTGATCAGGACGGAAACGAGATTGCCTTTAACGATGACGGCGGAAAAAATCTCGGCGCCCTGCTTACGGTCAGCCTGGTTCCGGGCCTTTATTATATCAAGGTAAGCGCTTCTTTTGAGGAATTCGATGAAACCGCCTACAGCCTAAAGGTCGACAGGCGGGAAGAATGAAGCTCATCTCCTTAAAGGCTAAACTTAACCCCTAACTCTATGAGTGATTACCTATTTCAGGATCGTTCTTTCACCAGTCTAAAGGACCAGTATACCATATTAAGGAAGATCCCCATAAAAAGAGTCATGCCCCAGGTGGTCTGATGTTCCAGGGGATTTATGATCCGGTCTCCGATTTCGGTGAGTATTTTTGAAGTTTTGGTAAACAGATCCCAGCTGTTCCACCTGAGGAACCTTCCCATATAGATGCCGAAGCTCCCCACAAAAAGCAGCGTCGTGGAAAAGATCGTTACCGCGGGACCGGGCAGTTTACGGCCTAAAATACGCTCCATATCCCAGAGGCTTAGGAAACCGTAGAGCATCCCGGTCCAGGCATAGGAAAGCAGCAGCAGCGTATCGTACCAAACCGGCATATTCTTTATGACCCGGAGGTGAAACAGATCCGTTATAATGTAGGGTGCGTTGGGGAAAAACAGGAGCCAGAAAATAAGGAGTATGCCGCCGGCTATTTTTGATTTTTGAATTTTGGGCTTTAAAAAAGAAATGCTGGTAAGAGCCCAGGGAACAAAGGCGAGAAAGAGATTCCAGTTAAGGAAGATAAAACTCCTGGTACCGGAATGGATGGATCGGAAGACGGAGGCGCTGAAACAAAAGAGGGAGAGGATCAGCATAAAAAGGGTTTCGTTAAAACGCTTGGTTTCCTTTAGGAGCTTGATCATTCCCCAAGTTTCCCCCGTGGGGGTTTTTTCTGAGCGCGCTGGCGGGAAACCTCGTACAACAGTATGCCGGCGGCTACCGATACATTCAGGGAATCTATACGGCCCCTGCAGGGGACGGCCGCGGTTCCGTCGCACCGTTCCCGGAGGAGCCGGGATATGCCCGCTTCGCCCCCCATGACAAGGCAGATCCGTCCCCGCATATCCAGGGAGTATACCGCTTCGCCTTCCATGCCGGCGCAGTAGATCCAAAAGCCCCTGTCTTTTAACGCGTCCATGGCGCGGACAAGGTTGGGCTCCTCGGCGTTCCGTACCCAGGCGCTTGCCCCGGCGGAAGTTTGGGCAATTACCGCGGCGTGCTTTGCGCTGCGCCGCCTCCTGCTTATCACCAGGTCCACGGCAAATTGATCGCAGGAACGGAGTATGGCCCCGTAATTGTGGGGGTCCGTCACTTCGTCAAGCATCAGGACCAGGGCGTCCCGCCTGTCTCCCAGGGAGGCCAGGTAATCATCCAGGGAGGCCGCGGCGACCTCCTCCCCCGGGCCCCCAATGCTGCCGGCGGGGGTTTCCAGGGCTATGCCCCGGTGGCCGGGGGCCAGCCGGTCCAGTTCGGCGCTTCCTACCCGGTCTATCCGTATTTTCCGGGACTGGGCCAGCTTGGCAAGTTCCCGGGCCCGGGGGCCGGCCTTGGCGGAGAGGAGGGGCCCGCAGCGCGCCCCGGAGAGTATCGTCTCTTCAATGGCATGGAAGCCTGTTATATAAGTCATAGTTTTCAGAAGAAGATAACATAAAAACGGGAAAAAGTCACGTTTCCCACCGGAACGGACCGGTGAACCCCAAAAATTTTGGAAATGCGCTCAACGCAACGCTCAAAGCTGACCGCCTAAAGGCGGTGGTTTTAAACCTGGCACATGGAAGTAAAAAAACCGATAACAAACTACAGGAATAATACTTTTTGTGATGGTTTGGGCAAAAAAACAGTTGAAAACATAGTATCAAAAACTATTACCTGCGTGTAGTACATACCCATGTAAAATTTTTTAATACTCTATAAAGATACAAAATTTTTATCATAATATTTTTTAAAAATTTATTAGTTTTTTTAGCAATTGCATAACGTTCCGGCTGTATATGACGTTTTGGCCCGCCTATAAAGCAATGCGAAGCATTGCAGCGGGCCAAAATGTGGCGGAGAAAAACCGCAAAAAGGCCGCAGGCCGACTGCGGTTTTTCGGAGCCCGAGCCGCCTACTGGCGGCGAAGCATATACAGACCTGTTAGGCGCAGTTTACCTGATTCGATTCCCCTTTTCACATTTCTATTTCCCCGTTTATTATTTTCTTTAATAATTCTTCAAAATTATCTGCTATTATTTCACTGTCCTCATAATCCGGTTCTTTCCCGCTTACTATTTTTTCCGTCCCC
>JAISRD010000002.1 GCA_031273835.1 Treponema sp.
CCGCTGAAGCGGTACCTGACCAGGCGCATTTCAACGATACGGTCCAGGACTTCCCGCCGCATGTTGGTAAAATTCATCACCATATACAGATCCGCCCCGGCGGATTCCTTTCCCGGTACGGTACACACATTTTTCTGATTCCCCTCGGCCCAGAAGCGGTCCGCCCCGTAGAGTTCGTAACTGAAGGACGAGAGGCTTACCGGAAAGGGATTGGGGTTGTCGATCCTCACCTTTACCCTGAGCCTTGTATTGATAAGTTCCGCCTGGAATATGCGGATGGATTCAATCGTAAAGACCGGTTCCTGTACCCGGGGAAAGCTCCATTCCCCGGCGGCCGGGACGAGGAAGCGGCTGCCGTCGTCGTAGGCAAAGTCAAGGTCCAGCGCCGCCTTGAGGGTAACGCTGTCCTCTCCGGGTTTGAAGGAGACCTTTTCCGTGTCCACCCGGCACAGCCCCTTAAAGGAAGCTTCGGATTTCGGGGCGGAGTAGCCCTCTTCAAGTTCCAGGAAAACGGCGGAACTTTCCACGCCGTTGATGAAGGCCCTGAAGCCCCGCATGGTAAAGGAGGCGCCTGAGGAATGGGGATTGGTAACGCGGCAGATAAGGTGTACCTCAATATCAGCGGGGCTTGCGGCTTCTATACGGTCAAGTTCCAGACGCACGGCGGGTTTGGGAGGGGGCGCCGCCTCCGGTTCACCGGCGCAGGCGCCGAGGAGCAGTAAAAAAACCGGGGCAAGCGGAAAAAGAAAGCCTGATGCGGCGAAAGGGCGGGCCGGTTTTGAAAAGGGGATCGTCATCATAAACAATATCGGCAAAAGAGGCCCTTTCCGCAACTGGAACGCCTTTTTGGTGTCTTAAAGGGGGTATGAATTTAACGCAAAATAATGGCCCGCTTGTTTTAGCCCCCGTGCGTCCGGCTTTTTTACGCCGCCGGCCCAAAGAGACCCGGTCCGTCCCGTTTCAGACCCCGGGGGAAGAAATCGCCAATGCGGTGATCCACGGCATAGGGGCCCTTTTGGGGATTGCCGGCCTGGTACTGCTTACCAGGCGCAGCCTCAGCCGGGACGGTCTTACGGCGGTCTATGTGATCTTTGCCTCCGCTATGGTGCTCATGTTTCTCGCCTCGACCCTGTACCATGCCATGGTTCCCGGCAGGGCTAAGCGTATCTTCCGTATCTTTGATCATCAGGCGATATACCTCTTTATCGCCGGAACCTATACTCCCTTCTGTCTTTTGGGGCTCAAGGGACCCTGGGGCTGGTCTCTATTCGGCCTGGAATGGGGCCTTGCCCTTACCGGCATGGTCCTCTACGCCGCGGGCTGGGGCTTTATAAAAAGGGCGGAATTGGCCATTCACATCCTCATGGGCTGGGCGGTTCTGGCGGGCTCTGTGCCCCTGTTCAGGGCCCTCCCCCTAAAAAGCCTGATCCTGCTCCTTGCCGGGGGCTTCGCCTATACCGCCGGGACTTTTTGGTACAGGGCGGGGAGCGGGAAGCAGACGATAAACGAAATTGTCCCCAGGATTGTAAGGGGCAGACGGGGCGCCCATGTGGTCTGGCATGTATTTGTGCTTGCCGGAGCGCTTTGTCACTTTTTTTCCGTGTGGTCCCTGGTCTGATGCTTGACGGCGTGGAGATTCGAGTCCACGGTCCCCTTGGATACATTGAGTAATTCCGCCACCTGCCTGTTTGAGGCTTCAAGGCGCATCGTTGAAAGCCGTTTGCGCATCGCGGCAAGCCGCTTTTTGGCAAGTTCCAGGCTCTTTTCCATCCGCAGCCTGTGCGCCGAAGAGGGGTCCGCGGCGAGCATGCGTTTTTCAAAGGCCAGGCAGCGGTAGAACTGGCAGTGTATACGTTCCCGGAGGCTGTTTACAGCGTCCTCCCTCCGGAGCCGGGTTTTCCGCAGTTCCTCCACCATGCGGACCAGTTCTTCCTTTGCGATTCCCACAGCCGGGGCAATGCGTTCCAGAAAGTCCTCGGAAAGGTAATAGTAGGATTTAAGGAGCAGCACCAGAACCTGCCGGGGATTGCTTACGGAACCGAAGATCTTCCTGGGCTCGAAGTAATCCGGCTCTTCTTCCTCGCAGGCCATTATTTCTTCCGCCCTGGCGTTCCACCAGGTTCTTTCAATGATGCGGTGGTCCTTTTGCCGCTGGTTGTATTCTTTTATCGAAAGGCGTACCAGCGCCCCTATATACGCGTCGAAACTTGAGCCCCTGTCCTCGTACCTGTCAATGGCGGTACTCAGCCGGGGATAGAGCCAGCTGATAAAATCATCGCAGCTATCCCCGGAAAGCCTGTCCAGCTTATACCGGGGCCGGTGTTTTCCAAGGTGGGTAAAGATACGGGCTTCCAGTTCCTTTTTATCGATCTGTCCTCCCCGGTAGGCTTTGAGCATGGCGTCCAGAACCTCAAAATCCATAGCTTACTCCTTATACAGTATGGTTTATCGGGTATACAGGGGATTTCAGTGTTCTTTACTTGTATTCAAAAGCGGATATAATGACAGATGTAACGGGATTTATGTGAAAAAAGGGGCGAAGGCCCTTACGAGCCGTTCTTCAACGTTTTCAATGGTTCCTTCGGTGTTGACGCCGGCGGCGTTCTTATGGCCCCCGCCGCCGAATTGTTTCGCCACGGATGCCACGTCAATCCTGTCCAGAGAACGGAGTCCCACCGTACAGTTTGCCGGGCCTTCCTGGCGTATAAGGACCATGGCCTGGACCCCGGCGGCGGCCTGCATGATTTGATAAATGGTATCCGAATCCCTGCTTTCATTACCCAGGCGGAGGCTGTCTTCGTATTCTTCATAGGAAACGAGGAGCCTTCCCCCGTAGAAGGCCTTTGTACGGGAAAGTATCTTCCCTATTAAAAGCCGGGATTCAAGGCTTTTGCCCCCGTGGATGGCGGCGTGTACCCGTTTGGGATTTGCCCCGGCGGCGGTAAGCCGGGCCGCCGCTTCAAATACCGCGGCCCCCGTTTCATCCACATGGCGGAAAAAGCCCGTATCGGTACAAAGCCCGAAGAGGAGGAGTTCCGCCTCTTCGGGGGAGGGAACAAGGGAAAAGGCGTCCA
Source organism: Treponema sp. (assembly GCA_031273835.1). GTDB lineage: Bacteria > Spirochaetota > Spirochaetia > Treponematales > Breznakiellaceae > JAISRD01. The sequence goes on from JAISRD010000002.1 coordinate 3,075, forward strand.
TGATCTTCAAGGTCATAAAGGTAACCGAGGGCGCCCGGGGGTCCAGGTAAACCGCCTCTCCCCAGGGGTTCCCCGACGCGTGGTGATCCACCGACGCCGCGGGAAGCCCGTCCAGGGGCAGATCCCCCACCCGTTCCCGGTTGGAACAATCCATCACGATAAGCCGCATGCCCTCCCTGTCCTTTTCGGCGGGACAGGGGAGGAAGCGCCCTTCAAAGGGTTTTATTTCGGTACGTTTAAAGGGGCCGGCGGAACAGGGAAGGGCCTCCTTCCCCAGCCTGCGGAGCAGCGAACACATGACAAGCTGGCTCCCCACGCAGTCCCCGTCGGGCTCCTTGTGTCCCGCAACGATGAAGCGCTTTCCTTCGCCGATAAATTTGATTAGTTCCGCCGGAACCGGCGTCTCGCGGTGTTTTTTCATTTTTCCTAACAGCTCAGCAGTTTGAACTGCCGCTCCTTTCCCGCGGCGGCCCCGGAGATCCGGGCTTCCCCCTCGGCTATGTATACGTTGATTTCGGTCCTGAGCCCGAAGCTGTCAAAATAGATACCCGGCTCCAGGGAAAAGCAGGAACCCTCCAGAAGATACCGGGTATCGATAAATTCCACCGAATCCAGGTTTACCCCGGCGCCGTGGCACTCCGTATCTATACCGTGGCCCGTGCGATGCCGGAGCGCCCCGCCGTAACCCGCGGCGCAAAGCAGGGATCGGGCCTTCCCGTCAAGTTCCGCGCCCCTAAGCCCCCGTTTTAATTCATCCTTCAAATAAGTGTAGACCCGCTCCCGCACTTCCACCAGATCGGCAAAGGCCTTTTCCGCTTCCCGGGACGCCCTGGGGCCGAAAACCCCCGCCCAGGAAATGTCGGCGTATACGGCGCCCGGTTCTTTTGCCTTGGCCCAGAGATCAAGCTGAATAAGATCCCCCTCCCGCAGGACGGCGCCGGGGCCTTCAAAATCGTAGTGGGGATTGGCCGTGTGGACCCCGGCGGCCGCCTGGGGGGGATGATCCCGGACAAGGCCCCGCTTGATAAATTGATCTTCCATGAGCTCCCGCAGATCCCCCTCACTGATCGGTTTTCCCTTTCCGTAGGCCCCCCGTACAAAATCCCAAACCGTTTCGACAATGCCGTAGAGTTCCGCCGCCGCCCCTTCGTGGGAGGCAATGCCCTCCCTGTCCAGGAGGCCCTTAAAGCGCTGAATTAAGCCTTCGGCGGAAACAAGGACCAGTCCCGCCCTTTGCAGCACCGCCGCGAGCCCCCCGTCGAGGTAGGAAAGGGCGCAGATATTTTCCGAACTATGCACCCCCCAGCGCTTTCCCCCCAGGGGGGCGAGGCGGACCAGCATCTCTTCCCTGGTGGTATAGCTTTTTTTGATACCCGGAAGCCCCTCCAGATGATCGGCCTCTATGGCGTGTACCAGGGCAAGGGCTTCCCCGGAGGCGGGAACCGCGTAAAACCAGTACCGCGTATTGCCGAGGCCCGGGGATCTTTGGAGTATGCTGTCGGAAAGGGGGTCCCGGTGCCGGAAATTACAAAAAAGCCATCCGTCAAGACCTTCTTCCCGGATGGCGTTTTGGAGACGGGCTAAGAATTTATCGTCCATGTACTAAAACTGAATCTTTAGTTCCTCCACTCCTTCAAAACGGTCGTCCAGGTTAACGGCGGAGGAAAGGTTCCCCCAGGTGGGATGGCTGGCCCGTTTCGATACGTAGAGCTTCACATTGTAAAATTTCCCTTCCTTGTAAAAAACAGAAAGGGAAGGCTGGGTAGGTCCGTCCCCCAGCTGGCCCAATATGCCCTTCTGAATCTCGCTGCGGAACCATTCATAGGGTATATACGCGGTACCGAGTTTATTGACCCCCCGGCGGTATACCACCACATAACCTTTTTTGGCGTTATACACCTTTTCTATGGGAATATTGACACAATAAAGCTCGGATTCGTTTCCTTCGGGGATCTTTGTCTGCGCCGAAACGGACAGGCCGCCCAGGGCCAAAAACCCCGCGAAAAAAAGGACGGGCAGTTTTTTCAATTTTCCTGATTTGTACATTCTTTCCTCCAGCATATCCTGAGTATACCGGGTTTAGCTTAAAGTTGCAAGCATAATCGCCTTGATTGTGTGCTTACGGTTTTCGGCCTCATCCCAGACCCGGCTTGCGGGGCCGTCGATCAGCTCGGCGCTTACCTCCTCACCCTTAATCGCCGGAAGGCAGTGGAGGAAGATCGTCTCCCCCTTGCCGGTTTTCTCCATGAGCGCCCGGTTCACCTGATAGGGTTCCAGCAGGGCCCTGCGTTCGGCCCTTTTATCCTCCTCCCCCATGGAGGTCCAGACATCGGTGTAGAGGGCGTCGGCCCCTTCCACGGCGGCGGGGTCGGCGGATACGAGGATCCGGGCCCCCGATTCGGCCGCCGGGGCCCGGCACAGCTCGATCAGGCCGGGGTCGGGGTTAAGGGAGGGGGGGGTAATCACGGTAAAGTGAAGGCCCAGCTTCGCGCTGATCACCAGCAGGGACCGGGCCACATTGTTCCTCCCATCCCCCACAAAACAGAGCTTCTTCCCCTTACAGGGACCGAAATTTTCTTCCAGGGTCATAATATCCGCCAGAACCTGGGTGGGATGGAAGCTGTCGGTAAGGCCGTTGTACACCGGAACCCCGGAATACCCGGCCAGGGTTTCCACGGTGGACTGCTTAAAACCCCGGAACTGTACGGCACTGAACATACGGCCCAGTACCCGGGCGGTATCCTCAACGGATTCCTTGGCCCCCAGCTGAATATCCGCAGTGGAGAGAAACACCGGGTGGCCCCCTTCCTCGCCGAAGGCGGTTTCAAAGGCGCATCTTGTCCTGGTGGACCTTTTTTCAAAGACCAGGGCCAGGGTTTTTCCGGTAAAACGCCGGTTTATCTTACCCGCCCTGCTTTCTTCTTTTACCTTTTTGGAAAGCTCCAAAAGTTCCCGTATCTCGCCGGGATCGTAGTCCAGCCAGGTAAGGAGGGATCTTCCCCTGAAACGCGTTGTATCCATACCCCATCATTGGTAAATTTTCCGTTTTATGCAAGTCTTTTCAACGGGAGCCCCTTAAAATTCGGGATTTTAGAACAGCCCCTTATCCGAAATACCGAAAATAAAGGTATAAACCATTCGGCGGGGGATCATGTTTCAGATTTTCTTTTCACTGCGTTTTCAGTCCCAGCTCCGCAGGACAAGGCCCAAACTACTACGGAATCTGGAAAAGTCCGTCACCGGGACCATGAAAGATTTCGGGGGGAAGCTCAGGCTTGAACATAAGCTTATCGGCGCTTCCTTTAGCGGGAAAAGCCTCTGCTTCCACCTGGATCTGATCTGCCTTATGGAAAGCATAAAAAACTTCCTGGAAGAGGCTTCCCAGGAGCTCTACGGCCATATCTGCGTCCTGGGTAATGATATTGCCGAGGAGGACATACCCCATCTGATCCGGGGGCTTCCCTCGGATATCCGGGACACCGGTATCTGGTGCGGCCCGGCGCTGCGTTCCGTTTTGGAACCCTACCTGATTTTCGGCGAACCCCTTGCCGGGCCCCCGTACATCAAGGGTTATTCCCAGTTAAAGGAGATCCGGGACTTCTCAAGGGAACATCCGCGGCCCCTGGAGGGTTACGCGGAAAACATAAGCCGCTACCTGAACCAGGGAAAGAGCGAAGGGAAGAGCCGCAATACGGTGATTGTTGGTTCAGGATTCACCGGCAAAAGGAAGGGGCTTCACCGTTACTGTTCCGCCCTCCTGGGGGACTTCCCCCCCCTGACGCTGTCCTTCAGGAAGGGGGCCAACGCGGTTGTCTGTATCGCCGACGCCCTTACCCCCCCCATAAGGGGTATTCTGGGACTTGAGGATGAAAGCTCAAGTATCCCCCGGGACCTGACCGGCCTTGGGGAACTGGAAGCGCTGGGGGAATTTATTTTCCGGGAACGGCTGCGGGACCAGGTTTCGGATTTTCTTGTAAAACAGGGAAAGCGTTTTCTCTTCCTCCTCCTGGAATCGTACCGCGCCGCCGCGGATAAGGCCGGACTTAAACCGGCGCTGATCCTTGAGGACCTCCAGGCGGCGGCGCCCCTGTCCCGGCTCATCGTCAGCGCCGTGTACGCCTCACTGCCCCAAAGGGAGGAATTCCCCGTTTACGGGACCTGTACGGATCTGGAGGCCCTGGAACCCTGGGAGGAACTTTTTCCCCGTATAGTTAAATTTTCCCCCGGCGCTCCGGGGGATACGGGGCATACCCAGGATAATCCGGATAAGATACCGGAACTCCCCGGGGACCTTTGGGAACTGGCCTATGTCTGCGCCCTCTTCGGGGTGTATTTTCCCCCTTACCTGGTTCCCCGGCTCCTTGAGGAGGAGGGGAAGAACCCCCTGATGATAAGCAGGGGCCTTGCCATGCTTTCCCAACTCGGCGTTATTTACAGCCCCGGGGACCCGACGGTAAAGTTTGCCGGTTTTATCCCCGCCGCCGAAGAGACCCTGGGAGAGCGGGGGGGGATCATACGGGCCGTGGTGCGGAACCGTCTTTTAGTCTGGGTACGGGCGGCAAAACTCAAGCCCTGTTACCGGCTGCTGGAAGCCCTGAGGACCCTGGGAGGGGGGGCCGATGAAACCCTGATCCTCGACGCCCTCTGCGGGGACGTGGTTAACGGCGCCTATGCGGGCATAGAAGGGGCCGTCGCCGGCGGCGGCTTTGCCGAGGTGGTCGGAAAAGACAGGGCGGAACTTCTGCTGTCGATATTCAAGACCCAAAGGGCCCTCAATCACGGGAGCCCCGGGGAAATTTCAGGCGAAGCCTTTTCCGGCCCCCTTGCCGCGGAAGGCCCGCCGGGGCTCAGGGTCAAACTGTACGCCAATTACGCCTGCTGCCGCCTGGGGATCTGCGACATCGAATCGGCTCTTGTCTCGGTTAAGGAGGGGCTGCTGATCTCCCAGCGGGAAAACTCAGGCCGGGATTTGGCCCATCTGTACCGCCTTTTCGCCCTGGTTGAATTCGCCAACCGGCGGCTTTCCGATTCCATCGATTACTTTGCCTTTGCCGTGGAGAACGCTGAAAAAACGGAGGATCACGGCGAATTGGCCCTTGCCGCCTACTACGCCGCCGGGGCCCATTTTATAGTGGGGAATATCGCCAAGGCGGAACGGCTTGCCCTCCAGGCCGAAAAATCCGCCCTGGTATCGGGAAGGTCCGGCTGGGCGGACAGGAGCTGTTTTTTACGGGGCCGTATCCGTTTTGAGATGGGACGTTATCAGGAAGCGTTGGACATTTTTACCAAACTCGAACAGGATCTTGCCGGCCCCGTCTCGGAAGACCTAAAGCAGACCCTCTCCGCCTGGATATTTAGAACCGGCGCTTATCTTCATAACCAGGCGGGCCATTCGGGAGGGCTCGACGCGGAATTTTTTGAAGTCGAGGGGGCCTTTTTTTCCGGGGAATACCGTAAAACCCTGGAACTGGCCGGACGGACGGAGAAGGACTACTCCTTAAGGGCCGGCGCGGAAAAGGGGGACCGTTTCCTGTTTATTGAACAGCCCGACTGGCGCAGCGGTTTCGCCCAATGCGAGCTTTTTCTTTTTCCCCTGCGGGAATTCTGGGACAGGATGATACTTACCTACCGCGCCCTGGCGCTGTGCCACCATGAGGGGGCCAGTATACACGACAGGGAAGAGGCGGTCAGGGATATGCACCGGGTCATGCGGGCGGAACTTCCCGAGGAGGACCCCAACGCGGCCTTTTATCTGTATTCATACTACCTTATACTCAAGAAATCCGGGGCCCCCGAAGTGGACATGAACACCGCCATCAGCCTCGCCTTTAAGCGGCTCCAGCGCCGGGCAAGCCGCATCGACGACAACGAGGTGAAGCGCTCTTTCCTCACCCTGCCCTACTGGAACGGCCTGCTCGCCGCCGCCGCCAAGGAACACAAGCTGATTTAACACGGGGCGGGGAGAGGGGCGGCGCGGTTCATTGACAAAATCCCCCGAATTTGATAGTTTCCGTATAAGCGGCCATCCGGCCGCACGGCGGCATGAGCCCTGCGGGCTCGAGCCGAGAGGAAAGGATTTATTTGCCGCCTAAAGGCGGCATGGCGGCATAGCTCAGTTGGTAGAGCAAACGGCTCATATCCGTTCGGTCATAGGTCCGAGTCCTATTGCCGCTAAGGTTTAGTTGACAATTAACGGTATGACGGACTAAACTGAGCCTGTGGAAATGAAGAAAACAGCGCTTATTATTACCGATGGGGCCGCCGGTATTCAACAAACGGCGGAGTCCATAGCGGCGGCCCTGGACGGATTCGAGGTAACCATAGTCCCCGCCGGCGCCTTTGTGGGGACCCGTCTGCTTCCCGCGGATATTGTTTTTTTCGGCGCCGAAACCGCCGATCCTCCCGGTTTCGCTTATCTTTATATGGTGCTTCAGCATATCAACCTCGCGGGCCGGCCCTGCGGGATCTTTTCAGGTTCAGTTTCGGCCCTTAACTACTTGCGTAAAATGGTGCATGACAGTGAATTAACCCTCTGTCCCGACTTTTTTCAGGGCAAGGGGGACGTAAAGGCATGGACGGAGAAGGTTTCCGGGGGAACATGAAGCCCCGCCGGATAGAGTTTTTAAGGAGGATACCATGGCGCTAAATCTTGACGACCACATCAGGAAGGTCCCCGATTTTCCAAAAAAGGGCATACTTTATTATGACATCACCAGCATTCTGGCGGCCCCCGAAGCTTTCAGCTTCTGTATTGAATCAATGATCGATATTTACAAGGATAAACATATAGACGCCGTGGCGGCCATAGAAGCCAGGGGCTTTGTTTTTGCCGCCCCCTTTGCCGTCCGCGCGGGGGTCCCCCTCCTTCTTATCCGTAAAAAAGGAAAGCTGCCGGGTATAACCCTTTCAAAAAAGTACGATCTTGAATATGCCCAGGCTGAAATAGAGATACACCGGGAGGATGTTCCGGAGGGCAAGCGGGTCCTCCTTCTGGACGACCTTATCGCCACCGGCGGTACCCTGAACGCCGCCCGGGCCCTTCTTACGGCCGGCGGCGCCCAGGTCCCGGCTATCTTCGGCGTGGTGGGCCTCCCCTACCTTAACTACGAGAAGGTACTCGCCCCTACCCCGGTTACCACCCTGATCAACTACCACGGCGAATAGTTTCCCCCCCTTCCCTGATCCGGCGCCGGGGGGCGCTGGATTTTCCGGGTCCCCCGGCGTATACTGCAAAGTGATATGAAGCTGTTCCTGCCCTACCTCGATAAAACCTTTCCCCTGGAATTCCCCGATGAAAATCTCCTGGCCCTGGCGGAGCCCAATGAGTTCAGCGCCGCCGGGACCACGGAGGCTATTCTGGCGGAAGCCCTGGCGCGGCCCTGCGGTCCGGGCTTAAGCCTGGGGGATTTTCTGCGGGGGGGCAGGCGGCTCCTCATCATCATTAACGACGCCACCCGGCCCACTCCCACGGCGGCTATTTTGACGGCCCTTATGCCGTTTATCGAAAAGGCGGGACTGTCCGGCGGGGGCCTCACCCTGATTGTCGCAGCCGGCGCCCACCGGGCGCCCACCGAAGAAGAATACCGCCAAATTCTGGGGGACCTTTACGGCCCCCTCCGGGAGCGCTGCGTTCACCACGACGCCCGGGACGAGGCCGCCATGACCGGCATCGGCGTAACCAGAAACGGGACTCCCATGGCGCTTAACAAGAAACTCTTTGAGGCCGACAGGATCATCGCCACGGGAAGCGTGGAGCCCCACTATTTCGCGGGCTTTACCGGCGGCCGCAAGGCCTTCCTTCCCGGCATCGCCGCGTATAAAACCATAGAAGCCAACCACAAGCTGGCCCTCTCGCCCAGGGCCCGGTCCCTGGTCCTGGAGGGGAATCCGGTCCACGAGGATATGATGGACGCCCTTCCCCTGATTAAAGCGCCGATCTTCTCGGTAATGACCGTCCTTGACAAGGAACAGAAGGCGGCCGCCGCGGCCGCCGGGGATCTTATGGCTTCCTTCTACGCGGCGGTGGAAAGCGCCCGGAAAATTTTCTGCGTATCCGTTCCCGCCAGGGCGGACATTGTGGTATCCGTGGCAAAATTCCCCATGGACATAGATCTGTACCAATCCCAGAAGGCCCTTGACAACGGCGGCGCCGCCCTCAGGGACGGGGGTTTCCTGATCCTTGTATCAAGCTGCCGCGACGGCATAGGGGACGAGGCCTACGCGGGGCTTCTGGCGGATTCTTCCTCCCCCGCCGACGCGATACGGCGGATTCGGGAAACTTATAAGCTGGGCTACCACAAGGCGGCCAAAATGGCGGAACTTTCAGGCCGGGCGGCGATCAAGGCCGTGTCGGAATTAAGCGGTGAACGGCTTGCCTCGCTGTTCATTGAAAAGGCTCCCAGCCCCCAGGAGGCCCTGGACGGGGCCCTTGCCGCCCTAAAGGCGCGGGGGATTGAAACGCCGAAGATCCTCATCCTCCCCGACGGCTGTGTTACCGTCCCCGATGTTTCAGGGGTATCTTAAGAAGTTTGAAATTTTGCCGTAAACTTCCCCCCTTATCTTCCCCCCGATTAAAGTAAACGGAACCCTCTTTGCCCTCTCCTGGTATGAACGCCGGCTGCTTGAGGAGGGCCGTAATGTACATCACCGCCTATGCCCCCTATGGGGCCGAGGGGATCATCATCCGGGTTGAAACGGACATACGCCGGGGCATACCGGGCATCGACATTTCGGGGCTTGCCGAGGGGGCGGTTAAGGAAGCCAGGGAACGGGTGCGGGCGGCGTTCCGGAATTCGGGGTTCGCCTTTCCCCAGGACCGTATTCTGATTAACCTGGCCCCCGCGGGGGTAAGGAAGGAAGGGGCGGGGCTTGATCTTCCCATCGCCCTGTCGGTGATGTCCGCCGCGGGACTTGTTCCGGGCCTCGAGGCGCTGCCCGAGCAAATTATGATACTGGGTGAATTGGAACTTTCCGGCAGGGTCCGGCCTGTACGGGGGGTCCTGGCGGCGGCCGCGGCGGGCCTCGCCGGGGGGATACGGTTCTTCATGGTCCCCAGGGAAAATGAAGAGGAGGCGGCCATTCTGCTCGGCGGCGGTACGGATCTCAGTTTTGCCGCCGTAGCCAGCCTGGAAGAAGCCGCCCACGCCCTGATACTGCTGGCCCTAAACGGCGCTTTCCCCGGACCCTTCGCCTATGGGGGAAAGGGCCGCCGGAACAGCGGGGAAAAGCGCCCGCCTGTTCCGGGGGATTTTGCCGAAGTACGGGGACAGGGACCCTACAAGCGGGCCCTGGAAATAGCCGCCGCCGGAGGGCATAACCTCCTCGTTTTCGGCCCCCCCGGAACGGGAAAAACCATGCTTGCCCGGCGGCTCCCCTCGATCATGGCCCCCCTTACCACCAAGGAAGCCGTGGAAGTTACCCGGCTCCACAGCCTTGCGGGGCTTGAGGAAAGCGCCCTCATCACCCGGCCGCCCTTCCGCTCTCCCCACCATACGGCCAGCGCCGAAGGCGTCATGGGCGGCGGAAAGACCGTCAGGCCCGGGGAGATTACCCTGGCCCATTTCGGCGTACTGTTCCTCGACGAGGCGCCGGAATTCCGGTCCAACGTGCTTAAGGCCCTGCGGGAACCCCTGGAGGACAGGGTCATTACCATAGCCAGGGCGGAAGGCCCGGTACGGCTTCCCGCGGATTTCCAGCTCATCCTGGCGGCCAACCCCTGTCCCTGCGGCCGCCTGGGCGCTTCCGTTCACCGGGACGGAACGGCCGCCGGGCCCGGAGACTGTTTCTGCACCCCCGAAGAAATACACCGGTACTGGCGGAAATTCGGCGGCGCCCTGCTGGACAGGATTGAACTGCGGATCGCGGCTTTTTGGGACTGCGGGGATTTAAGCGGGGAAGTACCGGAAAGCAGTGAAACCATAGCGGGCAGGGTTAAACAGGCGGTAAAGATCCAGCGCCTCCGCTTTTCCGAAAATCCCCCCACGGAGGATTCGGAGTGCCGCAGAAACGCCCGCATGTCCCCCGCCCGCGTCGAAGCGTACTGCCGTCTTACGGAAAAAGCGGACAGGGCCTTCCGCAGGGCCGCGGAATACCTGGCCTTTTCCGCCAGGGCCTGCTTCGCCTCCCTGCGGGTCGCGAGGACCATCGCCGACCTTGAGGGACGGGAAATTATCGAAGAGGA
>JAISRD010000013.1 GCA_031273835.1 Treponema sp.
CCCGGGAAACCCTGAGCTTCGCCGCGTCCAGCAGTTCCGGCTGAACGCCGTACACATACCAGAGGACCGCCGCGGTGATGAGGCCCTCCACAAGGCCTATGGCCAGGTGTATGGGCTGCATCAACACAACGAAGGCCCCGAAGGGAAGCTCGGTAACCCCCGAAAACAGGGTTTCCAGGACCACGCTGAAGGCCCCGGCCTGGAGGCCTATGACTACCGAAAGTATCGAGGCAAGGGCGATGTTCTTCCGGTTTAAGCCCCCTCTTGTCAGGGGCTTAAAGACAAAGCTATAGGCAAGGCAGGCGGTAACCCCCATGTTAAAGACATTACAGCCGAAAGCCAAAAGGCCCCCGTCGGCGAAGAAGAGGCACTGGATCAGCAGTACCGAGGCCAGGACGATCAGCGCCGGAAAGGGCCCCAGGAGGGCCGCCAGGAGCACCCCTCCCCCTATGTGGCCGCTGGAACCGGTGCCTGGTATGGTAAAGTTGATCATCTGGGCGGCAAAGACAAAGGCCCCCATAATTCCCATGAGGGGAACCTTCTTTTCGTCCGGAACGGTCTTCTTAACCGCGTAAGCCAGGGCCGCGGCGCTGACCGCAGTCATGGCCCCCCCTACAGCGGGTGAAAGTAAAGCGTCAGACATGTGCATAAGCAGCTCCTTTGTTTATAAGATTGGCCAGATACCCGGCCCCGAATCCGTTGTCAATATTCACCACCGAAACCCCCGGGGCGCAGGCGGTGAGCATCCCCAGCAGGGCGGAAAGCCCCCCGAAGGAAGCGCCGTAACCGGCGCTGGTGGGCAGGGCAATCACCGGGACCGCCACAAGCCCCGCGATGACCGACGGGAGGGCCCCCTCCATGCCGGCGGCGGCCACAATAACCCGTGCTTCACGGAGTTCCCCCAGGCGGTCGAAGAGCCGGTGTATCCCCGCCACCCCCACGTCGCAGGAAAGCAGGACCTTGCTGCCGAAAAATTCCGCGGTCCGCACCGCCTCCAGCGCCGCCGGAAGATCCGAGGTTCCCGCCGCGGCCACGGCCACCAGGCCCGCCGCCTCTCCGCCGCCGCCTATGGTTAAAGTCCGGGCGGTCTCGTCGTATACCGCCCCGGGGAAACGCCCCCTGATCCGCTCCGCCAGGGCCGGTTCCGCCCTGGTTCCCAGGACGGGCAGACCCTGTTCCCGCATACGGACCATGATAGCCTCGGCCTGATCGGCGCTTTTCCCGGCGCAGTACACCACCTCGGGATAGCCGGTACGGTCCTGCCGCTTAAGGTCGATACGGGCAAAGCCGAGGTCCGCCGGATCAGTCATGGACCTTGCCGGCCGCGTCATTGCCGGTTACGCCGTTGTTGTTGACTGCGCCGTTGTTGATTGGCGATTGTTGATGGATGATCCGCTCCGCCTCTTCCAGGGAAATTCCCCGTTCCCGGGCAAGGCGGGCCCGGTCCTCGTATTCAAACTTGAAACGCAGGGGCCTTCCCTCAAAAAACAGTTCCTTCTTCCGGGCGGTTCCGAAATCCCCCCGTACTTCGGTTTCCTCCCGTTTCAGGGAAAACCGCCGCAGGGGGATCTCCCGGAATCCCGCGGCGGCGGAACACCGGAAAACGGTACGCCGCAGGGCGTCGAGTTCCCGGGGAGCGGCGAGTACCGAGACTATCGTTCCGGGCCGGGACTTTTTCATCACGCAGGGGGTAAAGGTTACATCCAGGGCGCCTGATGCAAAAAGGGCCTCCATAAAAAAGCCCAGTTCTTCACCGCTCATGTCGTCGATGTTTGTCTCAAGCAGGGTAAGTTCCTCGATTACGGCGGATTCCCCGCCGGGCAAAGCCCCGGCGGAAAGTCCGGGGCTTTGCCTCAGGGAAAGGCGCAGTACGTTGGGCTTATCGAGCTTACGCTTTCCTATACCGTAGCCCGTCCTCAGTTCCCTGAAACTCCCGGCGGCGGTGAACTCATCCACCGACGCGGCAAGTATGGCCGCCCCCGTGGGGGTGGTCATCTCTTTGTTGAAGCCGCCGGTCCTGACGGGAAGCCCCCGGCAGAGTATCAGCGTCGCCGGGGCGGGAACCGGCAGTTCCCCGTGTTCGCAGAGTACCGTACCGCCCCCCAGCTCAATTTCACCGCAGCTGATCCGGTCCGGCTTGAGGATCTCAAGGCAGACCGCGGTTCCCACGACGTCAACAATCGAATCCAGGGCCCCTACTTCGTGGAAGGCCACCTCATCAAGAGCGGTCCCGTGTACCTGGGATTCCGCCGCGGCGATACGGGAAAAAATAGCCAACCCCCGCCCCTTCGCCCCGGCGCCGAGGCCGGATCTTTCTATCAGTTCCCGGATCTCCCTCCAGGAACGGCCGTGTTCGTGATGTCCGCGGTTTAATTCCCCGGTTTCTACAACAGCGCTGGTCCCGGTGATGCCGCAGCGTTGATCCCGGTGGAAGTTGAGCTCCCACCCCGGGACGCCCAGTTTATCCAGTTCCGCCTTAAGCTCCTCCGGTTTAACCCCCAGATCGACAAAGGCCCCCAGGGCCATGTCCCCGGAGATTCCCGCAAAGCAGTCAAAGTGCAGGGTTTTCAAGAAGGACCTCCCGCTTCTTCATTTATGCCGCCCCGCTCAAGAACCCTGTTCATGCTCCCCGTTGTATAGCCCTCAAGTTCCAGGGCGGCATAGACAAAGCCCCGGCTTTTAAGGGCCCGGGAAACGGCGTCCATGAGGGCCGTGTCAAAGAAACGGCTCCGTTCCTCCGGCGCCACCTCGATACGGGCCATATCCCCATGGGAACGGACCCTGAACTGGCGGAACCCGAAGGAACGCAGGGCGATCTCGGCCCCCTCAATTCGGGAAAGTTTCGCCCCGTCTATCCGCTCCCCGTAGGGGATGCGGGAGGCAAGGCAGGCAAAGGCGGGCTTGTTCCAGGTGGGAAGATCAAAACGGCGGGAAAGTTCCCTGATTTCGGCCTTGGTGAGCCCCGCCTCCCTTAAGGGGCTTAAAACGCCCAGCTCCGCCAGGGCTTGAAGGCCCGGCCGGTAATCGGTCAAATCATCCTGGTTCGACCCGTCAAAGACCGCCGCCAGCCCCCGTTCCCGGGCCTCCTGGAAAATACGGCGGAATTCCTTTTTTTTGCAAAAATAACAGCGGTTTTTGGGATTTTCCGCCACTTCCTCGTCAATTTCAGGCTCTTCCACAAGGATATGTTCAATGCCCAGCCTTCCGGCAAGCGCGGCGGCGTCGTCAATTTCACTTTTCGGAAGCATGGGGGAAACAATGGTCACCGCCACGGCCCGTTTACCCAGGGCGGCGGCGGCGGCGTGGCAGAGAAAGGAACTGTCCACACCGCCGGAAAAGGCCACCGCCCCGCTCCCCCGCTCCGCAAGGATCGCCAGGAGACGCCGGTATTTTTCTTCTATAAGCGCAGGCGCGGCGCTTACCGGCGGGGTACTTACAGGGCCTGCGCAATCCGGCGGATCGGCGCTTACGGCTAGGGTCATAATCACAGGACTCCTTGACCAAATATGTGGAGAGTTCATCTCTCAAGGAGCCCTTCATGGGCGGCAAATCGGTATAAAAAGCGGATAAAAGAGCCTCCGTTCACCGGAAGCCCGCCGCCGGAATAAGGACGGCGGCCTGGAGGGTTTCAACCCTGCGGATATATCAGCATAATTCGGAATTTATGTCAAGGCCGGAACCAGGGCGAGCAATTCTCAGATTGCCCCCGGTTTGTCTCACATCGGGGATACGCTCCCCTACCGCCGCCGGGCATTTTTCGGATAGTCCGGTTGTAAAAGCCGGAGCTTATACCCAGCGCAGGGCGGCGTAGCCCACAAAAGAATCGGGGATTTCCCCCTCCCCCGCCGTATCGGCGCTGGTTCCATAGGCGAGCAGTTCCGCCGAGGGGGGCCGCGCCGGGGAAAGGGCGCTTTCCGCCCCGCCCCCGGAGGCGGCGGTTTCGGCGGCGAAACCCAGGCAGCCCAGGGCCGCCCCGGCGGAACAGGCGGATTTTTCCCCTTCGGCCCGGGCCAGGACCGCCCCGCCGTCGCCCTCAAGGACCGCCTCGATAAAACGGCGGTCGTTGACGGTTTTTACCCAGTCCAGGGCCCGCCGCCCCGAACCGCGGGGGGTAAAGCCGTAGTTGTACCCGTAGTGGGTTAAGTCGGTGGAACCGAGGACCTTGATTTCCCGGCCCAGGGACAGGGCCGAACGGGCAAGAACCCTTCCCGCCTCATAGGAGGCGGTTTCCGCCGGAAGGCGGAGCCAGAGGAGGCGCGCCCTGGGGAAAAAGTACTTAACCATGGGGAGCAGTACCTCAACGGTGTTGTCGGCGTAACGGTCGGCCCCGCCCCCCAGTTCCCTGAGGAGGAGGTCCCGAAGACCTGAGTCCATTTCCAGCGGCCCCAGGGGGGTGTCCGCCCCGTCTTCCAGGGCAAAGAGGGGCGGCGCCCCGGCGGGAAGGTGTCCCCCTATGACCGCCACCGTGCCGTCCCAGCCTTCGCGGGACCCGGGGGAGTTCCCGGCGGCCCTTCCCGCCAGGGCGGAAACCGAAGCGGCGGCGAGGACCCCGGAATAGTACCAGCCGGCGTGGGGCGCGAGGGCGATCTTGCAGACCGGCCCTGGGGGAAAAGCCGGGGGAGGAAGGGCCTCTAAAAAAGCGGCTATTTTTTCCGGGCGCCGGGGATACCAGCCCGCCGACAGACAGGATCTTCGTATATTCATCTTTTCACCCGAGGATTTCCTCAAAAACGCCCGAAACGCGGAAAATCCTCATCTTATCCTAGCGAATAAACGATAATTAATATACAATACCACTATGCGGAAGAAAATTCCTACAGCAATCGCCCTGTTGTGTATTATCGTTTACGTAACGGCGGTGCTCTTTGCCGCCTACAGGGTATATAACAGCGTCCGGCGGCAGACTCATCTCGCCGGACAGGAATTAGACGGATTACGGGAATTTATCTTCCAAAGCGGACCTGAGTTTCTGGACAGGGACAACAGGGAAAAGATCCTTAAACGGATGGCCGAAAGCAAGACCCTGGAGGGGATCATCATTACCGGTTCCTTCGGCAGCGGCCTGACCTTTGAACGGGAAAAGGGAAAGGTGATTACCGGGGAGGGGGGCCGTTATAGTTTTAAAAACGGCTTCGGCTTGATCAGCCTGCCCGCCCGGCAGGTGGCGGTGCGGAATTTCCGCAACGTCAATATCTACAGCCAGAACAACATCATAGATTATCCCTACTTTATAACGGTGCTCAAACAAACCCTCATGGCCGTCTTAGCGGCCCTGACCCTTTCGTTCAT
>JAISRD010000062.1 GCA_031273835.1 Treponema sp.
CAGGGACATTTCGGAGTAATTCCCCGTCCCCGGAGCATTCATCACGGGCCTTTGATTTCAGGGGATAGCGGGCGGAGGGGGAGGCGCTGGGTCCTCGTCCAGGCCGAACACCTTGATCCCCTCGCTGGGAAAATGTTCCTTTACCCGGGCTACGGCCCTGTATATGGCCCGGGCTTCTTCCGCTTCGCACCAGATTACCAGGGCAAAGTTTTCCTCGGGCCAAACGGCGTCCCCCATACGGGGGCCGGAGGAACCGGCGCCCAGTATGCTGGGGTAGAGGGTATAGTGCTTCCCCGCCCCCTCTTCCTTAAGGGCCTCCAGAATATTCTCTTCCACCGAGTGGTTGGCGATTACTTCAATTCGCAGCATTAAGGGCCTCCGTTTGTCCGCTGTGGCCTTCCCCCGGAAGGACGGCCTTCATCTGTTTGCGGGTCATTCCGGCGGCTATGGCTTCCCGCCGGGCTTCGGCCCTGGCCTTCCGCTCATCATCCCGCTTATTCATAATCGCATAAACGGTGGGCATAAGAAACAGGGTCATGAGGGTTCCGAAGGAAAGCCCCCCCAAAACGGTCATGCCGATGGGGGACACCATTTCCGACCCCTCGCCGGGGAAAAAGGCCATGGGGACCAGGCCCAGTATGGTGGTCAGGGTGGACATGAGTATGGGCCTCAGGCGGTTTCCCGCCGCCTCGACGCAGGCTTCCTCCAGGGCATAACCCCGCTTGCGCAGCAGATTGGTATAATCCACCAGGACTATGCCGTTGTTGACGATAACCCCTATCAGAACCAGAAGCCCCACGGCGGTAAAGGCGTTAAAGATCGTCCCGGTGATAAGGTATATCACCACGATTCCGATTATCGAAAGGGGAATGGTAAAGATGATGATAAAGGGGTCCTTAAAGGATTCAAAGAGGCTCGCCATGACGCCGAATACCAGAAAGACCGCCACGACCATGATCAGGAGGAAATTGGTGAATATCTTTATCAGCTCCGAGTTATCCCCCTCGTACTCGATAAGCACGTCGTCCTCCGCGGGGATCTGGGCGGTTATAAGGGCCCTTACCTCGCTTTCAAGCACGTTGCTCCGCACCCCGGGTTTGCTCGCGGCGCTGACGCGGATAACCCGGCCCTGGTTTTCCCGGCTGATCGTAAGGGGCCCCGTACCCTCCCGGTAGGAGGCGAAGTTGGAGAGGGCCTGTCTCCCGGCTATCTGGCTGTTCACAAAGATGTGGTCAAGATCCGGCAGGGTGCTCCGGTCCGCCTCGGCCAGTATCAGCACCACGTCGTAATCGTTGTTCCCCGTCTTGTACCGGGTGGCGGTAATGCCGTCCACGGCGGCCTTAATTTCATTGCCCACCGTATAGGTACTAAGCCCCAGGCCGTAGAGTTTATCCCGGTCAAGCTCTATTTCGATCTGGGGAAGCCCGTCGTTGAGATCCACCGTGGGTTCCGCGGCGCCGGGGACATTGGTCCGTATGAGGTCGGCGATCTTATCCGCCATGGCCTTGCCCTTCACCAGGTCTTCGGTATGGAGCACCACCTCTATGGCGTTGCTGCCTCCCATCATGCCGCCCCCCATGCCGCTGGTAAAGGTAAAGGACACTCCGGGGAATTCGTTAAAGTGGGCCCTGAGTATGTCCTTGATCTCGTCGGCCTTGAGTACCCTGTCCTTATAATCCACCAGGTTGATCCGCAGGGAACCCCCGTTGGAACCCCGGGAGTTAAAGGGATTGCCCCCTCCGGCGTTGAGGACTATACGTTCATAGGCGGATTTGTCTATCTCGTTTTCCACAATAAGCTGGAGCCGTTGAAGGGTCGCCTCGGTTTCGGGCAGGGCCGTTCCCATGGGAAGGGTGGCGCTTATCGAAACATTGTCCTCCTCCTGATCGGGCATAAACTGCCAGCCTATGACAAAGACCATGGCGATGGAGCCGGCAAAGAGGACTACAAGGGAAAGGCAGACGATCAACTTGTGGCGGAGCACCTTCCGCACCCCCCGGCGGTAAAGGTTGTCAAGCCAGACGAAAAAGCCCTCGAATTTTTTATCCACACCCACTAAAAAGGGCGATCTCAGGGGTTTCTGCTTTCTGGTAACCAGGGGGAGGTAGTGGCTGGAAAGAACCGGAACCAGAACCATGGCCACCAGGAGGGAGATGCTTAAGGAGATTACCACGGTAAAGGCAAGGCCCGCGAAGAGTTCCCCCGCCATTTCAAGAAGGCCCTGAAACATCACCAGGGGGGCAAAAACGCAGATGGTGGTGAGGGTCGAGGCTATGATGGCCACGAGCATCTCCTGGGTTCCCAGGACGGCGGCGGGTTTTAGTTTCGCCCCCTTTTCCCGGTAGTGGTAAATATTCTCGAGGATCACGATGGAATTATCCACCAGCATTCCCACCCCCAAGACAAGGCCCGCAAGGGTCATAAGGTTCAGGGTAAGGCCGGCAAAGTACATCACCATGATCGTTATGATGATGGAAATGGGTATGCTGATCCCGATGATAAGGGTGGGCTTGATTGAACGGAGAAACACAAAGAGGATCAAAACCGCCAGGACCGCGCCGCTTATGGCCGAGGAGGTAACCTGGTTTATGGACCCCTCAATTTCGTCGGTGTTATTGTAAAGTTCGGTGAGTTTTAAGTCCTGGGGAATTTCCCGGCTTATGCGGGTAAGACGGGTCCTGAGGGTTTTGACGGTCTGGACCGAATTGGTCCCGCTCTGTTTCTGGACCTGCATCATAACCGCGGGGATCCCGTTTACAAAAACAGCGCTGGTCTGGTCTCTATAGCCCTCGAATACGTCCGCTAAGTCCCGGAGGTATACGCTCCGGGGAAGCTGGACCTGACCGTCCACCAGGCCCCCCCCCTGGTAGGAAATAACCGTATTCCGTATCTGATCCAGGGAGGTATATTCCCCCATGGTGGTAAGTATATAGGACATGCCCTGTTCGGTGATCGTACCCGCCGCAACCTGCATATTCTGGGCGGCCAGCATCTGCTGAATCTGGGTTACCGTAAGGCCGTAGGCCTCAAGGCGGCTTTGGGGTATCTCTACACGGATGATCTTTTCCCGGCCCCCCATGAGGCTGGCGGTGGCCACCCCGGGGGTCTGTTCAATGCGGGGAACGATGGTGTCCTCGGCGATTTCACGGAGTTCCTCGGCGGTACGGTTCCCGGTTACCATGATCCCCATGATGGGGATCATGGCGGGGTCAAAGCGGAAGATCATCGGCGCTTCGGCGTCGTCGGGCAGATAGCTGCGGACCCGTTCCAGGGCGTCCCGTACCGAGTTGGAGGCGTCTATCAAATCGGTTCCGTAGCTGAATTCCATCATCACCATGCCGGAACCCTTGGAGGAGGTGGAATTTATCTTTTCCAGATTTGAGACCCCCGACAGGGCCGCCTCCAGGACCCGTGTTACGGTGCGCTCCACTTCCTCAGGGCCCGCGCCGGTATAGGTTGTCAGGACCACCAGGTAGGGGGGGTTTATTTCCGGGAACAGATCGATGGGAAGATTTAACAGGGCAAAGATCCCCAATCCGATGAGCAAAATAAATATGATGACCATGGTGGTGGGCCTTCCGACCACCGTCTTTGCGATACTCATGATAAACCTCGCAGTTTCATTTCAATATCATTCAGCATAATCAGCCTGCTCTTCCGCCGGAAGGGGGTTTACCCGTTCAATCACGTTGATTCTGGCGCCGTCTTCCAGGAGACTCTGGCCCCGCAGTACAAATTCCTCATTGGGCTTTAGCCCCTCCTGGACTTCCAGGATCCCGTCTATGGATATGCCCGGGGTAATGATACGCTTGCGGGCCGCGTAACGTTTTGCCGGGGGGGAAGAGTCCGGTTTGGCTTCTTCTTCTTTCTTCCCGAAGAGGGATTTGAAAAAGGAGCCGGGGCCCTTTTTTTCCGCGGCGGCCGGCTGCTCCTGATTTTCCTCGGGGGGAAGTTCCTCCACCACAAATACATAACTTTCCCCAAAACGCTGAACCAGGGCCGAAGCGGGGATCTTTACAATATCTTCCCGCTGCTCGGTGATTACCTTTACCTTGGCGAACATTCCCGCCTTAAGCTTTGCGCCGGGATTGTCCACGTTGAGCTTAACCTCCATGGTACGGGAAGCGGGGTCCACCACGGGGCTTATCTCGGAAACGCTGCCCCGGAAGGTCTCTCCCGGCCACGCGTCGAGGGTTATTTCGCAGGGCTGGTTCCGGGCAATTTTTGAGATAAACCGTTCGGCCACAAAGAGCTTGATTTCCAGGGCGTTCCCCCCGGCGATACGGGCCAGGGCGATCTGCTGGTTTACGGTCATGCCCACCTCGGCGGGAAGGGCCACCACGGTCCCGCTGACAGGGGCGGTGGCCACCGCGGGCACATAGTTCATTCCGGGCTTGCTGGGGTCCACCGCGGCAATCGCCGTCCCCCGGCTTACCCGGCTCCCCAGTTCCACATAGCGCCGTACCACAAGGCCCGTTACGTCGGAATATACATCCACGGTGGACCCGGCGATAATATCCCCCGAAAGGGGAAGGTAGTCCTGTATCTGTCCCTGTACGGCCGTGCCGGTGTTCACCGCGAAAACCGGTACGTCCCCCGCGGGGCCCCCAGCCGGGGGAGGGCCTTCCGGTTTTTTACAGCCCGGGAGCAGACCGGAGAGAAGAAGGAGCGCCGGAATTATACGGAGGGCGCGGGCCCTCCGCCTGTGGGGTAAGTTATTTTTCATTACTGCCTCCCGCCCAGGGTACCGAAGGGGACCCCCATGGCGTATTCAAGATCAAGAAGACCCTGTAGATAATCAATATTCTGCCTTAACATCCCGAGCCTTGCCTGTCTTAGGTCCTGCTCGGCGCTCTGTACATCCAGGAGCTGCCTTAGGCCCCCCCGGTAGGCCTGCTCGGTAAGCTGGTAGCTCCGTTCCGCAAGCCGTACCGTAGCCCTTTGGGCTTCCGAGGCGGTTCTTATTTGTTCCAGGGAAAAAACGGTGGTATAAACGTTTATCTCCGTTTCCCGTATGGTCTGGGCCAGGTTAAGGTTCAGGCTCTTCACCGTGTCGTCTATCTCCTTTACCCCCCGTGCGCCGGAACTAAAGGGCAGGTAATTATCAAGCCTGAACACGAGGCTTAGGGTAAGCTGTCCGCTGACTCCGGTTCCGCTTCCCTTTGCCCAGTTATCGCCGTCAAACCAGCCGTTGTTAAAGGGATCTGAAAGGGTACGGCCGTAGTTCCATCCCAGGGAAAGGGAGGGGGTGTAGTTCGCGTACCAGGAGGCCCATTTTCCGCTTTCGGCGCTCAACAGGGCGTTCCGCTGGGCCTGAATATTCCAATTTCCCGCTCCGGCCCTGGCGCTGAGATCCGTCGCGTCCAGGGGGATAAATTGTATTTCCCCGGGAATGGGATCAAGGGCGAATTCGGCGCCGTTGGGCAGCCCCAAAAGCAGGGCGTAATTTGAAACCAAGGTCTTATACCCGCTTTCCGCCTGATCCAGATTAGGTTTAAAATTTTCCACCGACACCTGGGCGCGGAGCCAGTCAACTTCGGGGATAAGCCCGGCCCGGTAATTGGCCTGGGCCATGGCCGCCTGGCGCTGGAGATTCGTGAAGCTTTCCTTGAGTATGTCAAGCTGTTCCTGGGTATAGACAATCTCATAGTAGAGCCGCCGGACATTCTGCTCTATTTGGGCCCTGGTTTGTTCATAGCTGATGAGGCCGCTTTCATACTCCTGCTTAAGTCTCTTTATATTTTTAAACATGGCGATATTGAGGCCGAGTTGAAGCTGGAGCTGTCCGTTAAACCCCCACTGGGAAGCGCCTCCTCCCATGGGGATAGACACTCCTCCCGGCAGGGAGATTACCGTAGGTTCCAATTCTTCATTCAAACGCGACAGAGTTCCGGCAAGCTGGGCCGAGGGGATGAACTGGTTCCAGGAAAAGGCGGACTGTTGACGCTTGGTTTCCGTACCTATTCTGGCAATTTCCAGATTGAGGTTGTTCTTCATCGCCAGATCAACCGCCTCGTCCGGAGTTAAACGTTGAACCTGGGCAAAAATACCCGGAGAAATCAGCAGAAATACCGCCCAAAAAAG
>JAISRD010000261.1 GCA_031273835.1 Treponema sp.
AAAAAGCAGGGCCACTTTACCGCTCAGTCCCTTGAAAAAGCCAAAGGTTCGGTATCGGACAGGCTTAAGGAACTGTCGGGCCGTTCCTACGACGTTTACCAGGACCGCTTTCTTGCCAAGGTGCGGAACGCGATCCGTAAAGTGCTGGGAACCGGGAAAGGGCTGTTCTTCAATCTGCCCGAGGAAGCGGAGAACCTCGTTTACCTTTTCCTCAAGGAACACTATTCGGATCCCTACATGGATTGGGAGGGCAGCGTCGAACGGAAGAACCTTATTGCCCTCGGCTTCGATCTTCCCTCGCTGTACCCGGTCATAGACGAATGTTACCGGACCCTTTAGGAGGATAATGATGAAGATAAAAGCCGCTTTGTTTGCGCTGCCGTTTCTTTTACTGTTGTACGGCTGCGGGGCGAAAAGGGCGGCCCAGTACGGTGCGGGGGCTGCGGAGGACAGCGCCGCGGCGGAGTTCGCCTCTGCGGCGGAATGGGAAGGCGGGGGGTTTAACGACAGCCTTGCCCAAAGCCGGGAAATCCCAGAAAACCTTGAAGATCCGCGGAGAGCGGCGGAGGATGTTCCCCGTCCCGCGGAAAAGACCCGGAAGCTGATAAAAACCGCCGATGTTGAAATCCGGGCGGATAGATCCCTGCTTGATGAAGAAGGGAAATTTTTCGGGGCGGCGAAAAAAGTGGATCAGCTGCTTGACCGGTACGGCGCTTATTCGGAGCGGAGCGTCATACACGAGGATTCCCTCAGTTACCGGATCAGGGTTCCCCAAAATTCCTACGAAACCATGCTTTCGGGGCTTTCCGTTTTGGGCAAGCTTAGTTCCCGGGTTGAAAGGGCCGAGGACGTGAGCCTAAGATACTACGATCTGGAAGGGCGGCTTGCCACTAAAAAGACCCTGCTTCAAACCTTTCAGTCCTATCTTGGCAGGGCCCAGACCGTAGAGGACATCATGTCTATTGAGACGCGGATAGCGGAACTGCAGAATGAAATAGACTGGCTCGGTACCCAGCTTGCGGAACTTTCAAACCTGACGGATTATGCGGTGATAAACTTAAGCCTCTACAGTTCCCAGGCCGCGGCGTCCTATACCCTGGGGGACAGAATAGCCGGGCTCTTTGAAAGTTTCGGCAGCTTTGCCTCCGGCGCTTTGGTGGTGATACTGGGAATTATCCTTTTCGGCGTACCCCTGGTCCTCCTCATCCTCCTTGCGTTTTGGATCTTTTTCGGACGCCTTGGGCTTTTGAGGAAGGCTTTCCGTCTTGCCGCGGGAAAACCCGGTACGGATAGAAAAGGGGTCCCGGAAAAAGATCTTTTGTTTGTAAATAAGAGGTCAACAACTGACGCCGTAAAGGACAGTGAAATAAAAGACACTAAGAAGGAATAGAAACGTGAGCATCACAAACACAGCCAGGAAGAACGGGTTTCTGGTAAGAAACTTAAGGAATTTTTTTGAGCACCGCGCCCTGTGGATGTATTTCCTCTGCGACGAAGCCCGTAAGGCCGGGGCAAAACCCGGACAATTCGCCCCCCCGGCCATACGCCGCTGCGGGCTCTACCACGGCGGAAGGGCCCTTACCGGCATTGACACAAAGGCCGCGGCGGAGGGCGTAAAGGGGGGAAGCTGCAGGCTCTTAAAGAAAAAACTCTTTCCCCGGCCGGGCCGGATGATCTTTGAGATGAAGATACTGCGGGTTACCGATGATAACTTCGACGTGGATTTTCACTACTGCCCCCTGGTGGCTGCCTGGAAGAAGCAGGGCTGCAGTGACGAGGAATGTGATAAACTCTGCGATTGGGCCATGGAGGGGGACCGGGGGATTGCCGAAGCCTTCGGCTGCGATCTGGAACTGCCGAAAACCATAGCCAGGGGAGACGGTGTCTGCCAGATCCGGTTTAAGCGGAAGGGCTGATGTTTCTCTACGAAACCCATCTCCATACCGTCGAAAGCAGCGCCTGCGGCGTTTCCCCCGGGGCGGATTATATACAGCCCTACCTCGACCGTGGTTTTACGGGGATCATGGTTACCGATCATTTTTTCAACAGCAACTGTGTTGCGGACCGGCGTCTTCCCTGGGCGGAATGGGTTAAGCGCTACTGCGCCGGTTTTGAAAACGCCCGGGAAGAGGGGGCAAGGCGGGGCCTTGATGTTTTCTTCGGCTGGGAGGAAACCTTTGACGGCGACGATTATCTTATTTACGGTCTCGATAAGGAATGGCTCCTGGAACATCCCGAGATGGTCCGCTGGACCAGGGAGGAACAATTCAGGGAAGTGCGCAGATACGGGGGCTGCGTGGTTCACGCCCATCCCTTCAGGCAGCATTACTATATACATACGGTTCATCTTGCCCCGTATTGCATAGACGCCGTTGAGGCCGCCAATGCGGGAAACAACGATCCGGCTTATGACGCGCTGGGCCTTGAGTATGCCCGTATACTGGGCCTTCCCGCCGTGGCCGGTTCGGATATCCACGACGCGGAGGACCTTAAGACCGCCGAACCCTACGGGGTGGGCTTTGCGGAAAAACTCACTTCCATAAATGATTATGTGCGTATACTGCTGCGGGGGCGGGGCGCCGGGGAAAATCCAACGATCCTCCATATCCCCGAAGGACGCTGCGCTTACCGTAAAGCGGCGGGGGAAAAACCCCTAAAATGCGGGGTGGATATAATCGGCCGGGACGGCCGGCCCCTGGGCGGAAAGATAAGGCCCATGAGTTTTAACGATATTACCGGGTATCTGGGGCGGTTTCAAAACCAGCCGTAAGTTTTGAAATTTCCTTACATCCGAGGCGCTTCCAAAATGCCGGATTTTGGAAGCGGCTCATCTTAAAGAGGCGGGATCAATATGGGAAAACTGAAGGTGGGAATACTGTGCGGGGGGAAATCCGCCGAGCATGAGGTATCGCTGCAGTCGGCAAAGAACGTCTTCGACGCCATGGACAGGGAAAAATACGAGCCGGTGCTTATCGGGATTGATAAGAGCGGAAAGTGGCTGTACCGGGAAGCGGCAAAAGCGGAGGATCTTATCCTCAACGCCGGTGATCCCGAAAACATACGCATTAACCCGGACAGCCGGGAACTGATACTGCGGCCCCGGAGCGGCGGCTCGCTCTTAATCCCCGGCGGCCCCCCATCACTCAAGGTTGACGTGATTTTTCCCATGCTTCACGGCCCCTTTGGGGAAGACGGCACCGTTCAGGGGCTTCTCAAACTGGCGGAGCTCCCCTTTGTGGGCGCCGGGGTTTCCGGTTCCGCCGTAGGCATGGACAAGGACCTGATGAAACGCCTCCTCCGGGACGGCGGCGTCCCCATCGGCAAATTCCTGGCCCTCCGCGCCCATGAAACGCTTCCCCCCTTTGCGGATATTGTTTCTGTCCTGGGCGCTCCGGTTTTTGTAAAGCCCGCCAATATGGGTTCCAGCGTCGGGGTCGGCAAGGTCCGGGATGAAGCGGAATACCGGAAGGCCGCCGCGGAGGCCCTGCAATACGACGTCAAGCTTATCCTGGAGGAATTTATACCCGGCAGGGAAATAGAGTGTTCCGTTTTGGGGAATGAAAGGCCCGCCGCCTCGCTGCCCGGCGAGATCCGCCCCGGTAAGGGTTTTTATTCCTACGAGGCGAAGTACCTTGATTCGGCCGGAGCGGCGCTGGAGATTCCCGCAAAACTTTCCCCCGAAACGACGGCGGAAGTACAGAGGCTGGCGGTCAAAACCTTCGAGATCCTTGAATGTCAGGGACTTGCCAGGGTTGATTTTTTCCTGCAAGAAGACGGGCAGGTGGTGGTCAATGAGATCAACACCATGCCGGGCTTTACCAAAATCAGCATGTACCCAAAGCTTTGGGAGGCAAGCGGAATCCCCTATTCCGCCCTTATCAGCCGCCTCATTGAGCTTGCGATAGAAAAATTTGCCGGGGAACGGGGGCTAAGGACCAGCTATCCCCTCAGTTGCTTTTAGGATCAAGCCCCGGCAGGTTCCATTCACCGGGGATCTTTACCGGCTGCCCCCTGGAATCCACGAAGGCCCAGGTAACCCTGGCCGCCGCGATAAGATCCTCCCCGCGGGTGATTTCCTGGGCTATGATCCCGCTCACCGCGCCTTTTTTTACCGGCCATGACCGTATAAGCAGGCTGTCGTCGGTAACGGCGGATTTTTTGTAATCGATTTCTACCCGGGCTACGTATACCCCGTAGCCGACCCTGATCACCCGGGGGTAGTCGAAACCTATGGAGCGCAGGAATTCATAACGGGCATATTCCAGATAGTTAAGGTAATTGGCGTTGTTCACATGACCGTAGCTGTCGCACTCATAGGAACGTACGGTAAGGGTACATTCACAAATCATGGTTTTTAGTATACACTATCCGGGTTATGTTTCGCTACTGCCCGTCCTGCGCGTCCGAAGAGATCCGTTTTGAGAAAAGCAGGGTTTTCCGCTGCCCCGTCTGCGGTTTTACCTATTATCACAATACCGCGGCGGCGTCGGGCTGCGTTATACGCAGTAACGCGGGGCTGCTCTTTCTGATCCGGGGCAGGGACCCGGCCAGGGGGAAGCTCGATCTTCCCGGGGGATTTACCGATCCCGGCGAGGGGATCCTTGAGGGCTTAAGGCGGGAGTGTATCGAGGAACTTGGCTGGGATCCGGGGCCCCTGGTCGGCAGTTTCGGCGTACTTCGCCGGGCCGGGCCCGGGGATGATCCCGCCGCCGAGAAGGCGGGAAACTGCGAACTTTTTGCGTCCTTCCCCAATACCTA
>JAISRD010000198.1 GCA_031273835.1 Treponema sp.
GGGCCCTTTTTTATCAAGACCCTTAAACTAAAGGACCCCGTGGCGGCGGGGCTTGCCATGGGCGCCTCCGGCCATGCCATAGGGACTTCCGCCGCGCTGGAACTGGGAGAAACCGAGGGGGCCATGAGCGGCCTTGCCATGGGCGTCATGGGGATCGTTACGAGCCTTATGTTCATGGTGTTTTTTTAGAGCGTCCCCCGCACTCGCTGTCCTCTCCTATAAAAAACGCCTTAAGAATTTGCTGTGGGTCCCGGCGTCTGGAGATGGCGGGAAAAAGGCCCTTCAGTCGGCGAGTACCACCTCGGTTCGGCCGGCGCCGCCCAATTCGGGCCGGGAGAAATGGTACTCCGCCACCGCCGGGGAGCGGGCGAGGAAATCCTGTACTCCCTTCCGGAGTATGCCGTCCCCCTTACCGTGGATGACGGCGAAGCCCTTAAGGCCCGTGAGGACCGCCGCGTCCAGTTGACGGTCCAGGGCTTCGAGGGCCTCCTCCAGCCGCATGCCCCGGAGGGGGAGTTCGAGCCTGGGTTCCGGGGGGGAGGCGAATTCCGCGGCGATAAGGAGCTTTTGTTCCGGCGCGGCTTGGGCGGGAATCAGGGCTTCCTCGGGGAAGCTTACCTTGACCGAGCCGATTTCAACCAGCCAGGTCCTGTCCCCCCGGTCCCGCCTGAGTATCCTCCCCCGGCGGCGGGAAGGGCCCGCCAGCACTTCGACTCCCAGGGCGAGGGCCGGGGGGGGGCCGTCCCGCCCCGCTTTCCCGCCCCGGGGGGTTCCGCCGTCAGGGACCTCCGCCCCCGCGCCGCCGGGGACCTCTTCTCCGGCCTTGAGGTCCTTGTCCACCGCTGCGGAGTCTTCCGCAAGCTTCCCCAGGAATTCCTTTACCTTGAGGGTCTTTTCCCGGTCCAGTTCCCCCTCGCGGATCTCCCGTACCAGGTTTTCAAGCCGCTTCCTGCTTTCGGCAAGGAGCAGCCTGAGCTCCCCCGCCCCCCTGACTTTGAGGAGACGCTCCTCTTGGCGCAGGGAAAGTTCCCTGAGTTCCGCCTGACGCCGGGCTTCCCGCAGGCGCTTTTCCTCTTCCCGGGCCGCAAGGGCCGCCCCGTCCAGGGCCCGGTGTTTTTCCTTGAGTCCCGAGATGAGGGCCGACAGGTCGGTCCGCTCCCCCTCGAGATAGCCCCTGGCCTTAGCCAGGAGTTCCGGGGGAAGGCCGTTCCGGGCGGCGATGTCCAGGGCCCGGCTTTCGCCGGGAACCCCCAGGATGATCCTGAAGGTGGGGGAAAGGGTCCGCCCGTCGAATTCCACCGAGGCGTTTTCCACGCCGGAACGGCTGTAGCCGTAGTCCTTGAGTACGCCGTGGTGGGTGGTAACCAGGACGGTACTTTTCTTTTCGATAAAGTGATCCAGCACGGCCATGGCGATGGCGCAGCCCTCCTCCGGGTCGGTTCCGGAGCCCAGTTCGTCCAACAGTACCAGGGAAGCGCCGGAGGAAGCGGAAATGATGGAGGCGATGTTGGTCATGTGGGCGGAAAAGGTTGAGAGGGATTGGCTTAAGGACTGCTCGTCCCCTATGTCCGCGTGGACACTGTCGAATACCGGCAGGACCGTTCCCTCCGCCGCCGGCAGGGCAAGGCCCGTCTGGTTCATCAGCGCCAGGAGGCCCAAAGTTTTGAGGGTTACCGTTTTGCCCCCCGTGTTGGGGCCGGTGATGATCAGCATGGAACTGTCCATACGGAGATCGATGGGCACCGCCCCGGCGCCCAGCAGGGGATGGCGGGCCTGTACCAGGGCGAGGCCCCCTTCTCCGGGGCCGCGGACCCCCGCTTCGGGGCCGGGGGGGACGGCGGCGGCGAAGATACCCCCCGTGTCCAGGGAATAGCGGGCCTTGGCCCGGAGGATTTCAAGGCCCAGTATCCCCCGGTGAAAGGCCTTGAGGTCCTCCCGAAGCCCGGCGATACGGGCGCTTAGCTCACGGAGCGCCCGGCGAATTTCGGTTTCCAGCTTTCCCTGTTCGATGAGGAGCTTGTTGTTGATTTCCACCGACGCTTCGGGCTCCACAAAGATCGTCTGTCCCGTGGCGGACACTTCATGGACGACCCCCCGTATCCTGCCCCGGAAGTTGGCCTTCACCGCCAGTACCAGCCTGCCGTCCCGCTGGGATGGGACCTCGGACTGCAGCATACGCCGGGTATCCTCACCGGCGGCAAAGCGCCCGGCGACGCGCTCCAGTTCCCTCCCCAGTTCCCGGATACGGAGGCGGATCTTCTTCATTTCCGGGGTGTCCCTGACTTTGCCCTCCCGGTCAAGGGCGGCGAAGACCAGGGCGGCCGCGGGAGCACCGGAGGGTATTTCCGAGGCAAGCCTCTTGAGGGGGCTTTCTGTTTCCCCCCCTTCGGCGAGGTTTTTCCGCAGTTCCTCCCCCCTTTCGGCAAAGAGCCCCAGGGCATAGGCTTCGTCCGTATCGAGGACCGCGCCCGAAAGTTCGAGCCGGGGAAAGAGGAAGGCTATACAGGGCAGTTCCTCCCCCGGCCCCAGCTCCCCGGATTTTAAACGTCCGCAGAGGGCCGCCACGAGGTCCTTCCGTTCCCTTACGGCGGCCCCCTCCGAAAGGGGGACTTCTTCCAGAAGCAGGGCGGCGGCTTCGGCGCTCAGGGCCCGTTCCGCGACACTCCTCCGTACCGCGTCAAATTCCAGCAGTTCCAGGGCGCTTTTGCTTTTTTTCATAGCGAGGCCAGTTCATCCCTTAAACGTACAAAGCTTTCATAGCGGTCCGGATGTATCCTTCCGTCCCTCAGCGCTTCCAGTACCTTGCAGCCCGGCTCCGTAAGATGGGAACAGGAAAGGCCGTAGGTACAGCGGCCCTGGAGGGGGGCGAATTCCCTCATGTACAGGGCTAGTTCGCCGGGCCCTATGCCGTCGGGGACCATACGGCGTATGCCCGGTGTGTCGATCACATAGGTGGCCGGAGAAGTTTCCAGCATCACCGAAAGGGACGTGGTATGGTTGCCCCGGTGGTATTTTTCGTTGAGCCCCCCGGTCTTCATGTTGGTCCCCGGGGCAAGGGCGTTGATAATGCTCGACTTGCCCACGCCGGACTGTCCCAGGAGAACCGAAATCTTTCCCGCCGTGAGGGACCGCAGCGTATCCATGCCCCATCCCGTGCGGGCGGAGACCCGCATCACCTCGTAACCGATGCGGACATAGTCCTCAAGCCGCTCTTCCACAGCGCCGTCCCCGTATGGTCCCGCTTGTTTAAGCAGATCGTACTTGTTGCAGAGTATGATCGCCCGAAGGCCGGCGATCTCCGACTGCACCAGAATCCGGTCAAGGAAACGGGGCCTGAAGGGGGGGGAAACGGGAGTGGTTACGCAGAGCAGGCAATCCAGGTTCGCCGCCAGGACCTGGCGCTTCCCCCCCTTTTGGTTAAACCGGGTGAGGTAATTTTTTCTCTCCTCCGCCTCCAGGATTAGCGCCTTCCCCTGTACGGGGTCCTCCAAAATCACCCGGTCCCCGGGGGCCAGGGGATTGTAATAGCCCTCCCTGTTTTTAAGGACCTTGCCCTTGATACGGCACTCTATTTCGGCCCCCGCCTGTCCGCTCCCCGCCTGATTTGACCCTTGATCCGGTGTTGATGATACCGGCCCTTGATCTGATGGAAGGGGCCGGTCCGGGCGGACGGTAAAGATATTCCGGGAACCCCGCATTACCAGGCCCTTCACCGCCCTTTCCCCCCCATATCCTCAAGGAGGCGGGGCTCCAGGCCGAAGTCCTCCGCGCAGGCCTTCCAGGACGGACCAATTTCTTCCTCCCCCGTGAGAAGGAGCAGGCTGGTCTTTAAGGGAAGGCCGGAAACGCCGCCTGAAAGCGCCGCCTGTCCGCTCCGGGATCCCCCTTGGGGTTTGGCGTCCGGGGCGTTCAGCAGTCCCTCGATGCGTCCGCATACCCCGTCCATGGAATCGTATACCGTCAAAGCCGCTCCGGCGGCGGCGCGGAATTCTTCAAGCAGAAAGAGAAAATGGGTACAGCCCAGTACGATGCAGTCGCAGCCGAGGCCGCGGAATTGTTCGACGTATGACGCGGCGGTACGCCGCCTTTCTTCATCCCCCGCGGTCCGGCAGCGGCGTTCCACAAATTCCACCAGTTCCGGGGCGGCGATCTTGCGGATCGCACAGTCCGGGCCGTAACGGCGGGCAAGTTCGTCGATATAGGGATCGGCGATGGTCCGTTCCGTACCCAGTATACCCACGGATTTAAGCCGGCTTGCCCGGACCGCGGGCTTTACCGCGGGGACGGTCCCCACAAAGGGCAGAGAGGGAAAACGTTTCCGCAGTTCCGCCAGGCAGCTTACCGAAGCGGTATTGCAGACCAGGGCGGCCAGCGCCGGGTTGAACAGGGGGATAAGGCGGGTAAAATGTCCGGTGAGCAGGCGGGTAAGTTCTTCCCTGGTTTTAGAGCCGTAGGGGAAGGCCGCCCTGTCGGCAAGGTACACCGCCTGAGAGCGGGGATTGCGGAGGAGAAAACGGCGGCAGTAGGGAAGACCCCCCAGGCCGGAATCAAGGAAAAGGACGGTTCCCATGATCAAGCAATAAAAAGGCAGCCGCTGAAAAGGCCCTCAAAGGCAGATCGCGCTTCCCCTTCGGCGTTCCGCTGTTTTCCTTCCCCCCCGGAGGGGGAACGGAAACGGGGATTAAGGGAAAACCAGTCGCAGAAATTCCCCCGTTCTTTTTCGAGGCCCGGTTCGGCGTTGGGTTCGGAGCAGTCTCCCCGTTTGCCGGGGAGATAAAAACGGCAGTTTCTGCATGAACGCAGATCCTTCCCGCAGGCCTCGCAGCGCAGGGATCTGCCCAACGGTTCGGCCGCGGTAATCGCGGCTCCGCAGTACCAGCACATGGCTTCATGATACTCCGCTTATCCAAGCTTGACCAGAGCCCCCTTCCGGGAATACAGTAATGCGGTAAGGAGAAAAAAATGAATATCGGCTGTGTGAAGGAAATAAAAAACAACGAATTCCGCGTGGGGCTGACCCCCGACAACGCGGCCTCCTATGTACGGGAGGGACACCGGGTTTATATTGAAAGGGACGCCGGTACGGGCTCGGGTTTTTCCGACGAAGAGTATCAAAGGGCCGGGGCGGAAATTATCCCCTCCGCCGAAGAGGTCTGGAAAAAAAGCGGCCTCATGATCAAAGTTAAGGAACCCCTTAAAGAAGAATACGCCTATTTCCGGGAGGACCTGATCCTCTATACCTATCTCCACCTGGCGGCGGACAAGGCCCTGCTTGACGCGATGCTCGCTTCGGGCATAAAGGGGGCCGCCTATGAGACCCTCCAGGAAAGCGGCGGCGCCCTCCCCCTGCTGGCCCCCATGAGCCAGATTGCCGGGCGTCTTTCCATTCAGGAGGGGGCCAAGTATCTGGAGAAACCCTTCGGCGGGCCGGGGATACTTTTGTCCGGCGTGCCGGGTACGCCCAAGGCGCGGGTGGTGATACTGGGGGCCGGAACGGTGGGTTCCAATGCCTGCAAAATCGCCGCCGGCATGGGGGCGGATGTAACGATCCTGGACCTTAATCTGGAACGGCTCGCGGAACTGGATGAACTTTACGGATCGAGGATACAGACCCTCTATTCAAGCCCGGGGATCATACAGGATGCCCTGGCCCAGGCCGATTTGGTTATCGGGGCGGTGCTTATTCCGGGGGCTTCCGCTCCCAAGCTGATCAGGCGGGAATACCTGAAACGCATGAAAAAGGGAAGCCTCATCGTTGACGTGGCGGTGGATCAGGGGGGCTGCGCGGAAACCACCAGGGTTACCTACCATGACAATCCCACCTATACGGTTGACGGGATCAACCATTACTGCGTGGGGAATATGCCCGGCGCGGTGGCAAGGACCTCCACCATCGCCCTGACCAACGCTACGATACGCTACGGCCTGCAGATAGCCGGAAAGGGGCTGGAAAGAGCCGCGGCGGAAAATCCCGCGATCTATTCCTCGGTAAACACCTATGGGGGAAATTGTACCTGCAAAAATGTCTGCGACGGTTTTTCCCTGGAATACAGGGCGCCCCAAAAACTCCTCGGCGCCGTAGCGTAGATGTTTTCCCTGCTTCGCTGCGCGGCGGGCTGCGGCAGAACGGCGCTTTCCGGCTCCCATCTCTGCGCCGCCCACACCGCCGATCCTGACAAAGAAGCCCGCCGTATCGGAGCATATATACTGGAACGGAAGGAGATCAAGGATGTCAACGCGTCGGGCTTGAGTTTTGTCAACGTCGATTTTTCCCATCGGATCTTTTACGGATGTAATTTTATGCGGGCATCTTTTTCCCTGTGCCTCTTTACCGGCGCGGAACTAAGTATGTGTTTCTTTGATTTTGGGAAACTTATCAGCTGCGATTTTTCCGGAGGCTACCTCCAGTTTCTTTCCTTTGCCGGCGCTTCCATACATAACTGTACCTTTGAAAATTCGGAGCTCATACACCTTAATTACGGCGGCGCCCGCATCGGCGATTGTACCTTCAACGGATCGGACCTCTATAATTCCCGCTTTATAAACGCGGAAATAAGCAGCAGCGACTTTATTGACTGTAACCTGAAAAAAACTTTTTTTATAAACGCGAAACGCAGTAATATTTCCTTTAAGTCCTCCAATACCGCGGAAGCCGTTTTTGAGACGGAGGAACAATGAAGGTATTCATGAATTACTGTCCTTACGGTTTCAGCAATTGTTATATACTGGGAAGCGATCCTGAAGGCAGGGACGGCCCCCGGGACGCCGTCGTGATCGATCCGGGGACCATGGACGCGCCTATGCTTAACTTTATTGAAAAATACGGCTATGTCCTGCGGGGGGTCCTCGTAACCCATGATCACAGCAACCACGACCACGGCCTGCGTACCCTCAAGCGCATCTACGACGTGGATGTCTATGCGGTCAACCCCACGGTCAAGGAACATAAAACCCGCATCATCAAAGACGGGGATATGCTCAGCCTGGGGGCGATTACCGTAACGGTCTTTACCGTTCCCGGACATTCATCGGACTCGGCGGTATTCCTGGTAAGCCACCTCCTCTTTACCGGAGACGCCTTGACCGCCGGCCTGCTGGGTTCCACCATCAGTTCCTACGGAGCGTCCATACAGATGAACGCCCTGCGGAGCAAGGTGCTTTCCCTGCCGGGGAATTACATCATCCTGCCCGGACACGGGCCGCCTTCTTCTATGGACGCCGAACGGCGCTTCAATTGGGGGATACAGCGCTATGAGGAAAACAAGGCGAAGCGGCCCAAATTCAGAATTGACCTTACAGAGCTATAATTCCCCGGGCGATAAGCTGGGCCAGGGAATACCTCCGGTCCAGCCCGTTTCCGCTTAAAAAAGTATCCAGCTGGGCCTTAAAGGATTCCGGCAGTACGGGAAGCTTTACCACCTGTTTGTAATAACACCGGTGGGAAGGTTCAAAGCAGCGGTTTATCGAAAAGAGATTAAGGCATGCGCTTTTGATAAACAGGGCGGAAGAAATAAGGCAATGGAAATCATCGTCATGGATCAGAGCCGCCCCCAGATCGCTTAAGTAATGTTCCATTTTTGACTGCCCTGCGTCCCTCACCTGTTTCCAGAAATCACCGCCGGGATGGGAAAGACGCTCCTTGATGCCGTCGATCCATCCTGTCCTTGAAAAGAGGGTGTCCCCGTTGGCAAGGCGGTAATATCCGTAGGTGCCCGAATCCTTTACCAGCCACAGGAATTCAGACCGGGTGTCGGCCAGGGAAACCAGCTCTTCGATCTTTTCGGTGGATTTAAATTCAAGCCGCACCGGCAGATCCCCTATGAGGAAACGATCCTTGTTTTCCTGGCCCGAAGTTTCAAAAGCCGCCACGTCGCTTCCGTAAAGGACGCTGCGCTCCGCCGGGGAAGGAACCGGCGCCCTATGGTATACGTCGAGGATGACGGCAAAATAGGGGTCCAGAATATCCGAATCGGCGGCCTCGTTCAGGGAAACGCATTCCACCTGTTCCCATTGGGAAAGGAGGCTTACAAAACGGTCCGCCAGTAATTTTGTTTTATGTTTCATGATTAAATTCCGCTTTCCATGCTATAATTCTAACACAAAGCGGCGCAA
>JAISRD010000203.1 GCA_031273835.1 Treponema sp.
GCGGAACCTATCAGCGCTTCCCTTTCCCGCTCCCATTGCACTTTGAAGGCCTCGGCCTCACGGCGCAGATCCTCCGCGGTGGGCCCCGTATATTCCTCAACCGCCGCTTCTTCCGGCGCCTCGCCTGAATCCTCCACCGGCGCCAAATGGGCCATGCCGGGAAAGGCGTGGGGAGGATCAAGAACAACCCTGCTGCCCGTCAAAGCCACTTCCACGGGCCTGAATACCGCTTTTGCCATAACTACCTCGTGAGAAACCTAAACGCCCGGAGGGTTTTTACGTCATACAACCAATTCGTCCTCTCCCGAGCGGGCAACGACGATCTCTCCGGTATCCTCCAGGTGGCGGATAATGGAAACGATCTTCTGCTGGGCCTCTTCCACGTCCTTAAGCCGTATGGGGCCCATGTACTCCATGTCCTCCTTGAGCATGCCGGCGGCGCGTTTACTCATGTTTCTAAAGATCTTATCCTGCACTTCGGTATCCACCGATTTGAGGGCCTTGGCAAGCTCCTGGGAATCCACTTCCCGCATGA
Organism: Treponema sp.; assembly: GCA_031273835.1. Classification (GTDB taxonomy): domain Bacteria; phylum Spirochaetota; class Spirochaetia; order Treponematales; family Breznakiellaceae; genus JAISRD01. The sequence continues at coordinate 536 of JAISRD010000203.1, forward strand.
CCTTTTGGATGGCCCGGTCGTCGAGCATGACGATGTCCTCAAAGACAAACATCCGTTTCTTGATTTCCTCGGCCAGTTCGGGGTCCTCGTCTTCCAGTGCCTCGATGATCTGCTTCTCCGAGGAACGGTCCACCAGGTTGAGTATCTCGACGATGCTTTCAACCCCCCCGGCGGCGGTGTAATCCTCGCTTGACAGGGTGGAAAGTTTTTTCTCAAGCACCCGCTCTACCTCCCGGAGCACTTCGGGACTGGTACGGTCCATGGTGGCGATACGCCGGGCCACGTCGCTCTGTACCTCGTGGGGCAGATTCTGGAGTATCACCGAAGCCTTGTTCGGTTCCAGGTAGGCCAGAATAAGCGCGATGGTCTGGGGATGTTCCTGCTGTATAAAGTTCAGGAGATGGGCCGGGTCGGTACGGCGTATAAAATCAAAGGGCCGTACCTGGAGGCTCGAGGTAAGGCGGTTGATAATGTCGATGGCCTTCTGGCTTCCCAGGGATTTTTCCAGGAGTTCCCGGGCATAGTCGATGCCCCCTGTGGTGATAAACTGGTTGGCCATCATGAGTTCCTGGAACTCCATAAGGACGGCGTCTTTTTGATCCGGCTCTATGGTTTCCAGCCGGGCGATTTCAAAAGTGAGGGTTTCTATTTCATCTTCCCTTAAGTACTTAAAGATCTCGGCGGATATTTCAGAGCCTATGCTGACCAGGAAAATGGCCGCCTTCTGGCGTCCGGTATATTCCTTGCCGCCCTTCTTCTTGGAAGATCCGCCCGAGGCGCCCGATGAGCTTTGTGCCATGCTTTAATCCTCCAGGAGCCAGGTCCTGATCAGCGCGGCGGCGTCCTCGGGATGATCCTTGGCCATGCTGATAACATTCTCCTGAAGCTCCATGCGCTTCCGTTCTTCCACGGACATGGACACCTCAACCCCCTCCTGTTCCGCCTCAAGCATGGCCCGTTCCCTGGCGGCCTGCCTTTCCCTGGCAAGGGCTTCTTCCGCCGCGAGCCGCTGCCGTTCTATCGCCTTGGATACAATGCGGAAGATCACAAAGGCGATAAGGAGGACGGCAAGGCCCAGGAGGAAGAAGAGTATGGTATTCTGAATGTTCCGCTTCCTGAAAAAGGCGGCGTCCAGGTCGGAAAATTCCCTGGTACGGTCAAAGGGTATATTGGTAACCGTTACCGAGTCCCCCCGGGCCGCGTCAAAACCGATGGCGTCCTGTACCAGGCTCTGGGTTTCCCTCAATACCGGGGGGTCCACGGGGGTATATTCCCGTTCCAGCGAATTGTTGGGGAGTATCACCGGATTCCCCTTAACATCGTGCTTGAGCTCCCAGGTACCGTCAATATTCACCGAAACCGTAACCCGGTCTATTTTGGGCTTGCGCTCCTCCTCGATTACCTCGTTGCTCACCAGCTCATTATGGGATTGCGTATGCTGGGTAACCGTACCCTGCACATTGGACATATCCCTCATGTTCGGCATGACATTGGGTTCCACCCCGGCGGGCCCTTCGGGATTAAAGCCCGTGCCCGTAAAGGTGGTGTCGGTAACCGATTCGGAAAGGGTGATGGACGGAACCGGTTGGGAATCGTCATAGGCTAGTCCGGGGGTTCTTTCCTTAAGCATGGTGGGCTTATAATTGGTACTGCTGACGGCCTTTTTCGACATATCCATGTCGATTTTCAGATTGAGGTCCCGTACCCGGTCGGCTGTAAAGGTCTGCTGGAGGCTGGAAAGCACCAGGGCCTTGTATTTATTTTCAAGCTGGAGTATGTACTTTTGCTGCCGTTCAACCAGGACCTGATCGTCCCATTCCGCCATGCCGTCCCAGTCGTTGAGCAAGAGGCCGTTCTGATCGGTGATGGCGATGTTCTCGTCCTTAAGGCCCTCTACGGCAAATTTAAGGATCTTCTGGATACCCTCGACCTTCTTCCGGTTTTCCGAGACGTCGCTTCCCGGACTGGGGATCAGGGTAACGCTGGCCGATACGGGATTCTGTTCCGAAGCAAGGAGCCTGTCCTTGGGGATGACTATCGACACCTTGGCGTCGTCGATGCCGTCCACGGCCTTGATGTGATCCTTGACCATGTCCTGCTGGGCCCTGAGGAAATTGACGTTCCTGTCGAAATCGGTGATGGTCCAGCGCTCCCTGTCGAAGATCGCCCAGGGATCGGTTCCCCTGGGGATTAGATCCTCCCGGATCAGTATGCCCCGCATCCTTTTGGCGGTTCCCTCGTCGGCCACCATGATGGTGCCGTTGGCGGAAAGGCCGGTCTTGTAGCCCGCTTCGTTAATCCTCGTTATGATACGGTCCCGGGCTTCCTCGTCGGTGATGGGCGCGTCGATAACCGGCACCATACTGGGCGACGATGATACCGAGACCAGGGCCACAATGCCCATAATTACCGCCGCGGCGATTCCGCCGAGCACGAGCTTTTGGATCAGGCCCCATTTACCCCAGAGGCTCTTAACCTGTTCAAGCAGTTTTCTTAAAAAATCCATTTCCCCCCCCTCAAAAGGCCGTTATCTGGTATTTATAATATCTTTCCAGCTCTGAACAACACGGTTCAGTATGGTTCTCGCCATGTTTAAGGACATATTCGCCTGGGCCTGGGCGTTGGCTATATCATGGACATCAACCGATTCAGGATCGATCAGCGCCTGCTGGATCATATAGTCCGCCTTCTGCTGATAACCTGAAACTTTATCCAGCGCTTTAAGCATGGTGGAATCGAAGGCGCCGTCCTTCATAACCCGTTCCGAGCCCACGGCGTCCCCCAGGGCGGCGATTCCCTCCCCGGAGCCGTTAAAAAGTTCCTCGTTAAAGACCCTGGGCCTAAAATCGGGCATATACGAAGGAAGCTTCGCCATCGGTATGGGACTGAAATTCAGCGGTTTAATCGTCATTTATACTACCTCCCCCCTATCTCAAGGGCTTTCTGAAACATCGACTTGTACCCTTCCACCACCTGGGCGTTGGCCTCATAGGCCCGGCCGGCTTCCAGCATGTTGACCATTTCGGTTACCACATCCACATTGGGAAAGAACACATAATCCTTATCGGGGCCGTCGTCCAGAACACGGTCCGGATGGGTGGGATCGTAGACCCTCCGCAGGGGCGTGCTCCGATCCTTAACCAGTTCTACCACCCGCACCCCCTGGCCCGGACCGTTGTCCAGCATTTGGGGTAAAAACGGGGAACGCCAATAGGGCTGCTCCACCCGGGGCCTCATGATCACCTCGGTACGCCTAAAGGGTCCCCCCTCGTTGGTCCTGGTGGTGCTTGCGTTTGCCAGGTTATCGGCTATGACGTCGCTGCGGAGGCGCTGGGCCCCCATCCCGGAGGAAGCAATGTTAATCGAAGTAAACAACCCCATCCTTAGGCCCTCAATACCATGCTGATCTGGCCGTATTCAAAGGCCGCGGCCTGGGCATACAGGGTATACCTAAGCTGGTTTTTAAGTATCTTGTTGAATTCATCTTCGGGGTCCACGTTATTTCCGTCGTTGTCATAGGTGGAAAGGTAATCCAAAACCCGCCGGGGCTCCACTTTGCGGTAATCCATAGGATTCCAGTTGCTTACATGCCGGGGATCAGTCCTTGCCATGCGGAAAGCGGGCTTGTAGTCCTCTGAATGGAGGGCTTTTTCCAGGGAGGCTTCAAAATTCACCTCGGTACGCTTAAAATTGGGCACATCCTTATTGGCCAGGTTATTGGCGTACACTTCATCCCGAAGTATGCCCACATCCATGGCGCGGTTTAATAGATCCAGGGTTCTTCCAAAGGTACTCACGCTTTTACACCTCTTCCTTTAACATCGGCATTTTTCCGCAGTTCAATAAAATTCATAGTATATACCTCCCTAAATCCTGATCCTTCGCCAAGTCGTTGAGCTTTTCATCCACATATTCCTCGGTAACGCTTATTTTTTTAGGGGCGATATCGGGGGCATCAAAGGAAAGTTCTTCCAGCAGGGTTTCCATAATCGTATGAAGCCGACGGGCGCCTATATTTTCCAGCCTGGCGTTTACCTCCGCCGCCAGGGCCGCGAGGCGATCAACCGCACCGGGGGTAAATTCAATCTCAATCCGCTCGGTCCCCAAAAGGTCACGGTACTGTCTGGTAAGGGCGTTTTTCGGCTCCGTCAGTATGCGCAGGAATTCTTCCTTGCCCAGGGCGTCCAGTTCCACCCTCAGGGGGAAGCGGCCCTGCAATTCGGGAATAAGGTCCGAGGGCTTGCTTACGTTAAAAGCCCCGGCGGCGATAAAGAGTATGTGGCTTGTATCCACCGGGCCCCACTTGGTATTGACAACCGCCCCCTCCACTATGGGAAGTATGTCCCGCTGCACCCCCTCGCGGGATACGTCGGGTCCCCCGCCCCGGTCGCCCCGGACGGCTATCTTATCAATCTCGTCAATAAAAACGATCCCCGTTTCTTCCACCCGTTTCCGGGCTTCGTCGCTTACCCGGTCCCGGTCGATGAGTTTTTCCGATTCCTCGGCGATAAGTATTTCCCGGGCCCGTTTTACGGTAACAAGTTTCTTCTTTTTCCCGCCGCCGAAGAAGCCCGCGATCCCCGAAAGGCTTGACTCAAGGTCCTCCATGCTTCCCCCCATCATTTCAATCGCCGGAAATTGGGGGTTCTGGTTTACCGTGATCTCCACGGTCCGGTCCTCAAGCTTTCCCTCCCTAAGCCACTGGCGGAATTTTTCCCGGGTGCGGTCGGTTTCAAGCTTTGGTTCCGCCGGAGGCATCTCGTCGTTCTGCGGGCCCCCGTCCCGGACTTCAGGTTCCTCAGGGGCTTCCCCGCTGTTCCGGGGCATCAGGGGTATGCCTACCTGTATGGCGGTTCCCATAATCCCCGGCCCGTTATCGTTGTTGAACGAAAAGGCCCCCATGGGCTTAATAACGGGCCCCTTCTGAACCTTCGTTTCCTTTTGTTTTTTACCCGGCCGGGGAACCAGAAGATCCAGCAGGGCGTCTTCGGCCCGCTTTTCGGCCTCGGCGTTCACCGTTTCCTGCATCTCCTGTTTTACTATCTGAGCCCCGGCGGCCATGAGGTCCCGTATCATGGATTCCACATCCCGGCCCACATAGCCCACCTCGGTATACTTGGTGGCCTCAACCTTGATAAAAGGGGAATTGGCAAGCCTGGCGAGCCGCCGGGCGATCTCGGTCTTTCCGACCCCGGTGGGTCCTATCATCAGTATATTTTTCGGGGCTATATCCTCCCGTACTTCCGGCTCAAGCTTAAGCCGCCTGGTACGGTTACGCAGGGCGATGGCCACGGCCCGTTTGGCCTTCTTCTGCCCCACGATGTACTTATCCAGCTCCGCCACTATTTCCCGGGGGGTAAGCTGTTTCATGGCGTCAAAAGTACCGGCGTTTTTGTTTTTGGTTTCCGTTGTCCCTTTCATGATGATTTAAGTTCCTCCAGGGTTATTTGGCTGTTGGTATATATGCAGATATTCCCCGCTATGGACAGGCTGCGGCCGGCGATTTCCGCCGCGGAAAGATCCGATCCGTCCAGGTAGGCCAGCGCCGCGGCATAGGCGTAGTTGCCTCCCGAGCCTATGGCCAGGGCGTCTTCGGCGGGTTCTATCACATCACCGGTTCCCGATATGAGCAGGGTCTTAGCGATATCCGCCGCCAGGAGCAGGGCCTCGAGTCTGCGCAGGGTCCGGTCCGTTCTCCAGTCCTTGGCAAGCTCCACCGCCGCCCGGGCAAGATCCCCCGAATATTCCTTAAGTTTACTTTCAAAGCGGTCAAAAAGGGTAAATGCGTCGGCGGTGGCGCCGGCAAAACCGCAGAGTACCTTGCCGTCCCAAAGCCGGCGTACCTTACGGGCATTGTTCTTCATCACCGTTTCTCCCATGGTAACCTGACCGTCCCCGGCCATGGCTACTTCTCCGCGGCGCCTCACCGCCAATACGGTGGTGGACCTGACTTCAATATGTTTCATTCCCTTCATGCTACTTTTCCTTTGTCCCCGAAGCGCGGGCGTGGGGATGGGCCCTCATATAGGCCTGTTTAAGATGTTCCATATCCACATGGGTATAACGCTGGGTGGTGGATATGCTGGCATGCCCGAGCAGTTCCTGGACAAGCCGGACGTCGCATCCTGAGTTAACCAGGTGGGTGGCAAAGCTGTGCCGCAGGGCGTGGGGATGAATATGCTTGCCCAGGCCCAAACGCCCGCCGTATCTGCCTATGATCCACCGTACCCCCGGTATGGAGATGGGGCCGCCCCGGCGGTTGATAAAAAGCGCTTCCGTGGGGAATTCGGCCCTTATCCGGGCGGCCCGGGCGGGCAGGTAGTCCTTAAGGGCCGCCGCCGCCTCTTCGGAAAAAAACACAAACCTCTCCTTGTCCCCCTTGCCGATTACCCGGCCGCTTTGCAGATCCGCTTCCAGATCGGAAAGGGAAAGGGAAACCAGTTCCGAGATACGGAGCCCCGCGGAATACATGATCAGTATCAGGGCCTTGTCCCGAAGGGGCCAGAGTATACCCTCCTTTTCGGGAAGTTCCGCAAAGGCCGCCATTTCCCGTTCCCATAAAAAAGAAGGGAGGGCCCTGGGGGTTTTAAGGTTCCTGATATTAGCCGAAGGATCGTCCTTCCGTTTCCCCGTCCGTATGAGCCAGCGGAAATAACCCCGGACCGCGGAAAGGGCCCTGTTTACGCTGACCGGGGCGTTTCCCTCGGCGCTGAGGTCGGCGATAAAACGCTGCACCCCCCGGCTGTCAGCGGCGGCGCAGATCATGCCGTAATTGGCGCAGTAATTTTCAAAGTGGGAAAGATCCTTGCCATAGGCGGCCAGGGTACGATCCGAAACCCGCCTGACCGCTTTCAGGTACTGCAGGTATTCGCTTATCACGAAGTCTCCCCCCCTTTTTCAGCTTCATCGCCGTCGCCGGCGCTGTGAAGATAATCACATTCAGGGTTGATACAGGCCTTGTGGGTCCCGTTCTTCTTATCGTACTTTTCCACCAAAAAATGTCCGCACCTGGGACAGTCCTGTTTGAGGGGCTTATGGTGGCTGATAAAATCACACTCGGGATAATTGGTACAGCCGTAGAATTCCTTGCCCCTTCCCCTGGTCTTGCGGGCCACAATATCCCCGCCGCATTTGGGGCACTTTGCCAGGGGTATGGACCGGGTGCTTTTACAGTCGGGGAAACCCGAACAGGCCAGGAAAAAACCGAAACGGCCGAGTTTCTTTACCAGGGGTTTGCCGCATTTTTCACACACATAATCGGTGGGCTCGTCCAGGGTACCCTTGTAGGATTGCAGGGTTTTTTCCACCTCGTCAACCCGGCTCTTAAAGGGATCGTAGAAGCCCCTGATCATGTCGGGCCAGCTGATGCGGTTTTCCTCGACCTCGTCAAGCATGGTCTCCATGGAGGCGGTAAAATCGGCGTCCACCACATGGGGAAAATAACCGGTAAGCATGTCGCTTATCATACGGCCCAGCAGGGTGGGTACAAGCTGCTTATTTGACCGGGTAACATAGTAACGGTCAAGGAGTACCGAGATAGTGGGGGCGTAGGTTGAAGGGCGGCCTATGCCCTTTTCTTCCAGGGTTTTAACGATGGAAGCGTCACTGTACCTGGGGGGTCCCTGGGTAAAGTGCTGTTCGGGATAGAACTTTTCCGTATGGAGGAGGTCCCCCTTCTTTACCGGGGGAACGGGGCTGCCCTTTTCCTCCTTTGAGGAGAGGAGCTTCATAACCTGATAAAAACCCTTTTCGATGATCCTGGTTCCGGAAACCCTGAAGATCCCCCCTTCACCCCCGCCGGGGGGGCTTACGCTTATGTCGACGCTTATCGTCTTTGTTTTCGCGCTGGTCATCTGGCAGGCGGTAAAACGTTCCCAGATGATCGTATAGAGCCTCAGATAATCCTTGGGAAGGTAATCCTTGAGTGAATCGGGGGTGTATTCCGTATAGGTGGGCCGTATTGCCTCATGGGCATCCTGGGCCTTCTTGCCCACCGAATATTCCACCGGGACCTCAGGCAGGGCTTTGGGGAAATGTTCCCCTATCCAGCGCCTTACTTCCCCAAGGGCAAGCTGGGAAATACGAACCGAATCGGTACGCATATAGGTGATAAGCCCCACCCTGCCCTCGCCTATGTTAACCCCCTCGTAGAGCTGCTGGGCTATCTGCATGGTTTTTTTGCTGGTAAAACCAAGGCGGGTCGCCGCGGTCTGCTGCAGCTGGGACGTGGTAAAGGGCGGTTTGGGCCGCAGGGTCTTTTCCGTTTCCCGTATATCCGCAACGACGCAGTCCCCGTCTTTTATAAGCCCAATCAGATCAGCAACCTCTTCCTCATGTTTAAGTTCCGGCTTTTTTCCCTGCCAGGAAACAAGCTGGGCGGTAAAAGTTTTGCCTTCGCCTTTACCCGCCTTAAAATCGGCCTCCAGGGTCCAGTATTCTTCGGGGATAAAGGATTCCACTTCCTTCTCCCGTTCGCAGATAAGCCGGAGCGCCACAGACTGAACCCGCCCGGCGGAAAGGCCGTTCTTTACCTTTTTCCAGAGCAGGGGCGAAAGGTTGTAACCCACCAGGCGGTCCAGTACGCGCCTTGCCTTTTGGGCGTTTACCTTGGCCTCGTCAATATTTGAAGGATGATCCACCGCGTCCCTGATAGCCTGGGGGGTAATTTCGTTAAAGGCGATACGCTTAATCGGAACCGCGGTGGTTTTTGCGGAAATGGCGTTGCGCAGATGCCAGGCGATGGCCTCCCCCTCGCGGTCGTTATCGCTTGCCAGCAGCACTTCCCCGGCTTTTTTTGCGTCCCCCTGAAGTTCCCTTAAGAGCTTGGCCCGTCCCCTGACGGTGATATACTCGGGTTCGAAATTTTTATCCACATCTATGGCAAGCCGGGATTTCGGGAGATCGATGAGATGGCCCATGGAAGCCTTGACGGTATAATCGGGTCCCAGATACTTTTCGATGGTTTTTGCCTTTGCGGGGCTTTCCACAATTACCAGGATCTTTTTATCCTTCTTAGGCTTGCTTTTCCCCTTCCCCCCGGATTTTTTTTCCGCCATAGTTCCTCGCTAGTTTAACTGTAATTCGCGCTTCAGCGCGGCGGCCAGATCCTTCCCCGGCCCGCCCGGCCTGGCGGAATCCGCCCCTGACCGGGGATCTTTTCCGTCAACGGAAGCTTCCCCGCAAAGGCCCCATTCGGCGGCAATTTCCGCCGCGCCGCGAATAAGCGGACAGCCCTCTTCGGCCAGTTTTCGGGTTCCCTCCCCCAGGGAAGAAGAAGCCCCCACTGAGCTTACCCAAAGATCCCTCCCTTGTTCCAGGGCAAACTGGGCGGTATAGAGGGCCCCCGAAGCCGCCGGGGCTTCCACGATTACCGTACCCCGGGCAAGGCCCGAAATGATACGGTTCCGCTGGGGGAAATTCCATTTCCGGGGTTTGGTTCCCCAGGGGTACTCGCTTATCAGGGCCCCCCCCGATTCCAGTATACGCCGGGCAAGCATGCGGTTTGAAACGGGGTATACCTGATCCAGGCCGGAACCGAGTACGGCCGCCGTCTTTCCGCCCCCCTCCAGGCAGCCCCGGTGGGCCATGGCGTCAATACCCAGGGCAAGGCCGGAAATAACCGCGATGCCCCGTTCCGCCAATTCACGCCCCAGCTTAAAGGCCTCCCGGGAAGCGGCGGCGCTGGGATGCCTGGTACCCACCACGGCTACGGCGGGCTTTTCCGGGTCGGGAAGGACCCCCCGGTAATAAAGAATACGGGGGGGATCGTAAAGTTCCCCCAGCAGGGGCGGATAGCCGGGAGAACCGAATACCGCCTGGGCAATGTTAAGATCCGGCCTAGGAACCATACCAGACATCCAATACCTGCTGTTTAAGCTGTCCGGCCGTTTCTTTTGTTTGGCCGTTTTTGCTCAAGTCAATAATTCTGTCGTAGAGATCCGAAGCGCCCTGATATTCCCCGGTCTGGTAGTACGCGTTTGCCAGAACGAACATGGCGTCCGTATCGGATTTATGAATATCCAAATAGAGCCGCAAATAGGGGACAGCCTGCTCGGGCCGGCGGGGCTCCATGTACACGTACAATACCGAAAGACCGTACAGGGCCTTTCCGTAACGTTCGTCAATGGCGAGGGCCCGCAGATAGGCCTGTTCGGCTAAGCGCAGATGGCTTTCCCGGGAGGGGGGGTCAAAATATTCCGATTGGGCAAGGGTCCCCGCCGAAACCCCGATAAGGTACTGTACGGTTTCGTCCTCCGGATAGTACAGCGCCGCCATCTCCAGGGCCTCCAGGGCTTCGCCGTAGAGTTTTTTATCGATCAGCCGGGAACCGAGTATCTTCCAATAAACCCCCGTTTGGGCAGCGTCGGCCACATGGGCCTCGATTTTTTCTTCATAGAGGGCTATGGCCTTACGCAGATCCTCAATGGACTGGGGGGGGGCCCCGCGGGGACTTAGGGCGGCTATGCGGGCCGCCAGGCTGTTCCTGGTTGAGATCTTTTTATAGGCAAAAAAGCCGGTAAAGGCCAGGGCGATAACGATGAGGATAAGCACCGACTTAAGCGAACCCTGTTTAAGCTTCATGTATTCCTCCGGCGTTCAGCCTGGGTAAATATTTCCGGTGGTTTTCCCGCAGAAGGGAAACATCCACATGGGTATAGATCTGGGTAGTGGCCAGATCGGAATGGCCCAAAAGTTCCTGAACCTGCCTCAGATCCGCCCCGCCGACCAAAAGCTCCGTGGCAAAGCTGTGCCTCAAGGTATGGAGTTTTGAGCTGGTCCCCTGAAGCATGGCCAAAAGAGAATAGTTTTTCCAGATTCCCTTTCTTGAAAGCCGTTTCCCCCTTCTTCCCAAAAAGAAGGCCCTTACGGCCCCCCGGCCCGCAAGCAGGGGCCTTGATTCTTCAAGGTAGCGTTTCAGCCAAAGGGCCGCCTCGTCGCCGAACACCGCCATGCGCTCCTTATTACCCTTGCCCCTGACCCTGATGATCCGTTCATTATAATACAGATCCTTTATATCCAGATGTACCGCCTCGGAAACCCTGAGCCCCGCCGAATAGAGAAGCTCATAAAGGGCCCGGTTCCGTATACCTAATGGCGCCGCGACGTCCACCGCTTCAAGCAGGGCTTCAATTTTCCGCCTGGACAGTACGGCGGGAATGCGCGTACCCCGCCGGGGCATTTCCAGTATCAGTGCGGGATTATCGCCGCGTATGCCCCTGTCAGCCAGGTAGCGGAAGAAGGAACGAAGGGCCGAAACAGCCTTGGCGGCGGATCGGGAGCTGATATTCCTGCGGCGTTCCCCCAAATACCGGCTCAGGTACCCGGTAAGAACGGCGCTGTCCGCGGAGGCAAGGAAGGCCGTCAGGTCCTCCACCCCGCCGTCCCGGAGCCAGGCGAGGAAACAGCGTATCTCCCCCTCGTAGGTTTCCGCCGTCAGGGGTGAACGGCGTTCCACGGCGATAAGACCCGACCGGAAGCCGGAGAGGAGCTCCGTCATAGGCCTATACTGTCTTTCCTTTCATACTCCGTATCCTTGTTCGCGGGGAAGCGCATCACCGTGGGAACATCCAGATCCTCCGCCTGGTAATTCCGCCTGGAAAGTCCCGCGGGATACCTTTCGGCGGAGGGCTGTCCCGGGACGCCGCGTCCGGTAAGCTTGTTCCATTCGGTAATATCCATGGAGCCCGTTTCTTTTTCCGGTTTTTCGGTTTCCGCCGCTCCGATCTGCAGAACCCTGGCCTTAAAACCGGTGGCAATCACCGTTACCTGCAGCTTGTCGCCCAGGGAGGGATCAAGGGCCGCGCCGGCGATGATCTGCGCCTCCGGAGAGGCCTTTTCGGTGATAATCTCCACCACCGTTTCCAACTCCGAAAGGGCAAAGCTCTCTCCCCCGGAAACATTGATCAAAAGCCGCTGGGCGCCCTCAATGGTGGTATCCTCCAGGAGGGGATTTTCCACCGCCCTTATCGCCGCGTCCCGGGCCCTGTCGTCGCCGGAGGAGGTCCCTATTCCCATAAGGGCGTCTCCCTGTTCGGACATGGTACTCTTTACATCGGCAAAATCAATATTGATAAGCCCCGTTTCAAGGATCAGGTCCGAAATACCCTGAACCCCCTGGCGGAGTATGTCGTCCGCCTTAAGGAACGCTTCCTTTATCGGGGTCTTCTTTTCCACCAGCGATAAAAGATGCTGATTCTGGATCACAATAAGGGTATCCACCGCTTCGCGCATCTTGGCAATACCCTCGTCGGCCAGCCTCATCTTATAGCGGCCTTCAAAGCCGAAGGGTTTGGTAACCACCCCGACGGTAAGGGCCCCGCATTCCCGGGCAACCTGGGCAATCACCGGCGCAGCGCCGGTTCCGGTTCCGCCCCCCATGCCGGCGGTTACAAAAACCATATCCGCCCCCTTAAGGGCGTTGGCCACCATATCCCGGTCTTCCAGGGCGGCCTTTTCACCAACCTCGGGCTTTCCCCCGGCGCCGAGCCCCGAGGTAAGTTTTGACCCTATGGGCAGCTTAATCTCCGCCTTGCTTTGATTCAACGCCTGCAGGTCCGTATTGGCGGCGACAAAACCAACCCCCTGAAGTCCGCATTCGATCATGCGGTTTACCGCGTTCGATCCGCCGCCGCCGGCGCCGATTACCTTAATAATCGTTGAACGCGGACCCGGGGTCCTCTCTTTTTCCTCTAATACCTGAATATTCATATCCCCCCCAAAATTTTTGTATCTGTTAATCCTCTTCGGGTAAACCAACGGTTTTCCCCCTGGGAACATTCCCCAAAACTAAAAAAATTCCTTCCTGAGCCATTCGGTCAGTTTCCCCAAAAGGGGGGTCTTTTCCCTGCCCGGACTTTCATTCCCCTCCGGGCCGCCAAAATCCGCCCTATCGCTCCCCTCAAGAGCGAGCCCCACGGCGGTGGAAAAAACGGGATTACGGTACTCTTCCACAAGCCCCCCCACGGGCAGGGGCGAACCAACCCTGGCGGAAAGACCGAAAACGGAAGATGCCAGTTCCGCCGCCCCAAGAAGCTGGGAACCGCCCCCGGTAAGCACCACCCCGCCGCCCAGGGGCCGGGAGAGGGAAAGCTTCTCCAGATTTTCCCTAACCATGGAGAAGATCTCCTCCATCCGGGGCCTGATAATCCCTTTAATCTCCGAGCGGGGAATGGGCAGCGGGGGCCTTCCGCCTATGCCGGGGACGATGATGTCCTCGTCCTCCTCAAAGGCCCCTTCCCAGCAGCTTCCCGCCTCGAGTTTGATCTTCTCCGCGGTTTCAAAGGAAATATTTTTCATGATTGAAATATCACTGGTAACCTGTATGCCCCCGGCGGGAATGGTGGTGGTTGAATAGGGGGTCCCCTCCGAATAGACCAGTACGTCGGTGGTTCCGCCCCCAAGGTCAATCAGGGCCACCCCCAGCTCTTTTTCCTCCCCGGTTAATACGGCCCGGCCCGCGGCCAGGGATTGAAGTACCAGCCCCTCAACCCTGAAACCGGCGCGGTTTACGCACTTGATAAGGTTCTGGGCGCCGGTAACCGAACAGGTGATAATGTGGACCTCCGCCTCAAGACGGACGCCTATCATATCCAGGGGGTCTCGCACCCCCTTCTGATCATCCACAATATACGATTGGGGAATGAGTTCCAGGACCTGGCGGTCCATGGGGATACGCACCGCCCGGGCGGCTTCCAAAACCCGTATTATATCGTCCCGGCCTATCTCCCTGGTTTCCCGGTTTTTACCCGTAACGGCCACCACCCCCCGGGAATTGATCCCGTCGATATGGCTCCCCCCAATCCCGGTATAGGCGCCGTGAACTTCCCGGCCGCTCATCATTTCCGCCGCTTCAATCGCCGAGGCAACGGAACGGAGGGTGGCCTCAATGTTTACCACCACCCCTTTCCGTAGTCCCGTGGACGGGCTGGTTCCGACGCCGGTTATTTCAAGACCGCCCTTTTCGTTATATTCGCCGATTACGGCGCATACCTTTGTCGTACCTATATCAAGGCCGGCAACAAAAGCGTCATTAGCCAGAGTAGGCCTCCTTTAGGGTATACGAAGCTGTTCCGGCCCTGAAATCAAGTTCCTCAATATCATCTTCCCTGGGGGCAAGTACATCCAGTATGAGCAGCATATACCGGAGGGTATCTTCATTCAGATCCGGCCCCACCCTTACCCTAATTGAAGTATGGGCGGGATAGAGGGTTAAATCAAATCCGTCGTAATTTTTTTGGTTTATCCTGATTTCCGAAACGGCGGCAATCAGTTCGGGAACCTCGGCGGCAAGGTTCTCCAGTTGTTCGAAAAGAGGGCCGTACATCCGGGGCAGCTTTACCCCCGGCCCGGACCCGTCCAGGCTGAGACCCGAAACGATGGGGATAATTTCATTCCCGTCAAAGCCCTCTTTACCGACGCTATAGATCAGCCCCCTTCCGTCGATAAGGACCGGCTGGAAACGTCCGCCCCTTTCAACCAGGGCCATTGCCGCGGGCCGGCGGGGTTCCAGAATAATCTCCAGGCGGCCGGGAAAGTGCTTTACCGCCCTGACGGAATGAACCGCGGGGATCTGCAAAAGGGAGGACTCTATGCTTCCTGAGTCTACGGTCATAAAGGAACTGTTTTCCCCGATCCCGGCAAGGGCAATAACGGAAGCCGCATCCAGGCCGGGAATACCCTTAACCTCCACCCTGGACAGGGGCATACAGGGGCTGATTCCGAAGAACCACACCAGTTCCGCGCCTATCAGTACCGCCGCGGCAATAAGGATACGCCTGACAAAGACTTTATTCGCCGCGGGAAAGGCGCCTTTCCCCGCCGGGGGACCCCCGGCGGAAGGGGAAGTCCGCCGGACCGGAATTTCGTCGTTAAACAGAAAGGCGCTGGACATGGCGCGTCTCCTTTCTTTCAAATTCGGAATCAAAGATCCCCGTACTGCCGGCCGGTACACCGTTGTTTTCGTACCCCCTATTGTCGTACCGGGACGCATTCACCATAAGGGCGCACATAACCAGGGTTGTGGCAAGGGAAGAACCGCCGGCGGAAAAGAAGGGCAGCGGAATCCCCGTCGCGGGAAGGGCTCCGGCGACTACTGCCATGTTGAGCAGGGCTTGGGACAGTATCGTGGTTGCCAGGCCTAAGCACAAAAGCCGCCTAAAGGGTTCCCTGATACGCATGGCCGTCCGGTAGGCGGCAAAGGCAAAAATACCGAAGATCAGAAAAATCAGAATAACCCCCAAAAAACCCGCTTCCTCCGCAAAGGCCGCAAAGATAAAGTCCGAATGAATTTCCGGTACGCTGGCAATCTTCCGCGTCCCCTGCCCTATGCCCTTGCCCCAAAAGCCGCCGGAACTTACCGTCATAAGGCTCAAACGTACCTGATATCCGGAACCCTGGGGGTCCCAGTCGGGGTACAAAAAACTGATAAAGCGGCGCAGCCTGTGTTCCCTGGTGAGTACAAAAAAAGCCGACAGGGGCAGGAAGATCATGGCCGCCCCGAAAAAGTAACGCAGTTTGAAGCCCGCCAGATAAAAAATAAAAAGGGCGTTAAAAAGCACGAAACAGGCGGTGGAAAAATTATTCTGAAAGTAGATCAGCAGAAAGAAAGCAACCGTGATCAGCGCCGGAGGCAGAACCCCCGAAGAAAAAGTACCGGGCCTTTCGGTTTTCTTTCCGAAGATGTGGGCCAGATAAAAGGGCAGCACCAGTTTTACCAGCTCCGAAGGCTGGTAGGTGGAAGATCCTATCCGTATCCAGCGGGCGGCGCCGTTTCTCATCACCCCGATGCCGGGCACAAAGGTAAGGGCCATGAGGGCCATGGTTCCTAAAACGGCGGGTACCATCCACTTCCTAAGGGAGTCAAGGTTTATCCGGGAAACAAAGAAGAAGATCACCAGCCCCATCCCCGCCAGCATAAGCTGCCGCATGATAAAATGGAGGCCGTTTCCAAAAAACCGCTCCGCGAAGGCATACGAAGAAGAATAAAGGGTAACCAAACCTATGCCGGTCAAAAGCAGGATCGAGGCGGTTAAAAGAAAATCCGCCCGTTTACCCCTTCCCTGTTTTTCCATCACCATCTGATTCATCCATCCCCCTACTGTATCTTTAAGGTTGAAAGGGCGATGATTGCGAAGAAAGCCCCGAGTATCCAAAAGCGGATAACCACCTTGGTTTCCACCCAGCCTGATAATTCAAAATGATGATGAATGGGCGCCATCTTAAACAGGCGCTTTTTCTTAAGTTTATAGTAAGCCACCTGGAGTATCACCGACGCCGCTTCAAGGACAAAGACGCCGCCTATGATCAGAATGAGGATCTCCTTTTTGATGATCAGAGAAATGACGGCGATAACACCCCCCAGGGAAAGGCTTCCCACATCGCCCATGAATACATCCGCCGGATGGGCGTTGAACCATAAAAAGCCCACACAGGCCCCCACGGCGGCAAAGCAGAATACCGTCAATTCCCCCGCTCCGGCAATATAGGGCATGCCCAGATAGGAGGACCAGTCCGCCCGGCCCGAAAGGTAACTCAGCGCGCCCAGGGTAAGAAAAACCCAGATGAGCAGCCCCGCGGCAAGGCCGTCAAGGCCGTCGGTCAGATTCACCGCATTGGATTCCCCCACAAGGAGCAGTACCGCAAAGGGAATCCACAGGGAGCCCAAATCCACCACGGGATTCTTGAAAAAGGGAATGTAGAGGGAAGTGATCCCATCTTCCCCGGAATGGTAAAGGATCAGGGCGATCCCCAGGGCGATAATTATCTGGGCCGAAAATTTTACCCAGCCGGGAAGCCCGTCGGAATTATGCCTGGTTACCTTTAAGTAATCATCCGCGTAACCGATAAGGGCAAAGGCAAGGAAGGAACCAAGGGTAAGCCACAGTTTAAAATTACCCAGATCCTGCCAGAGCAGCATGGCCAGTGTTATGGAAAGGATGATCATTAAGCCCCCCATGGTGGGGGTTCCGCCCTTGGAAAGGTGGGTCCGGGGACCGTCGTCCCTGACAGACTGGCCCACTTTGAGCCGCCTCAGGGCTTCGATAATGCGGGGCCCGAAAAGAAAGCAAAGCAGCAGCGTGGTAAGCATGGCATAGGCGGTTCTAAAGGTAAGGTACTGAAAAACATTAAGGGGGGTAAAATAACGGACCAGGGGATAAACAAATTTAAGAAACACCGGCCCCTCCTTCCTTGATCAGTACCGTATCGGTTAGGCCTTCCAGGGCGCAGCCCCGGGAACCCTTTAACAGCACCAAATCGCCGGACCTGACATAGGCTGAAACCGCCCTTTCCAGTTCGTCCATCGCCTCGGTATAAAAAAACAGCCGCTTACCCGCCTTGAGTACGTCCCGGGCGGGGGCCGTTTCTTTCCCGTAAAGGAAGATCATGTCCCCCCGTGAACGGAGCAGCCGTTCCCCAAGTCCGCCGTGGGCCGAGGCGGAATGGGCCCCCAGTTCCAGCATGGACCCCATAATGTAGACCCGGCGGCCCGGCCAGTCGGCGCCGTCGCAAAAATCCAGGGCCTGCGCCGCCGAGTCGGGGTTGGCGTTATAGCAGTCCCGGATCACCGTAGTCTTTCCCCGGAGTATCTCACTGCGCCCGAAGAGGCCCTTTACCGATCCAAGCCCCTCCCGAAGGGCCTTCCCGCCTATGCCCGCCTCACAGGCAATCGCCGCCGCGGCCAGGGCGTTTTTCAGGTTGTGTTTCCCCGGAAGGCCGAAAGCGGCGGAGATCCCCTCCCAAACGATTTCCGTCCCCTCAAGTCCCCGGTCAACGGCGGCGTTGAGCTTTCCTCCCGCCTCAAGGTTTTTTTGCCCGTAGAAAACAACACGCCCCCTTATATCACCGGCAAGGTAATCCCTAAAGGGATCATCCTCCGGGATCAGGGCCGTTTCATTCCCGGTAAATTGGGAAAAAAGATCTTTTTTCTCTTGAGCTATGGCCTCTAAACTGCCGAGAATTCCGATATGGGCGGGGCCTATGTTGGTGATAAGGGCAATATGGGGTTTCAGGGCCGCCGCAAGTTCGGCTATTTCACCTTTTCTGTTCATCCCCGCCTCAAAGATCCCCGCCTCATGGTGGGAACGCACCTCAAAGAGCGAAAGGGGCAGTCCCGTCTCGGAGTTGAGGTTCCCCTGATTCATCACAACCCTTTTTTCACGGCCCATGACGGCGGCGGTAATTTCCTTTACCGTGGTTTTGCCCGACGAACCGGTAATTCCTATACGGAGGAGCCTCGGGAATTTATCCAGATAAGCCCCGGCAAGATCCTGGAGGCCCTTTAAGGTATCGGGAACCACAAGAAGAACCACTTCCCCCGCCGGGGTCCCTTCCCTGTCAAAACCCGCCGCCTTCATGCCCGCCTCGCTTACCAGGGCCGCGGAGGCCCCCCGCTCAAAGGCCTGGGAAAGGTATGTATGCCCGTCGCTTTTGCCCCCCTTGAGGGCTATAAAGAGGGCCCCCGGTTCGGCTTTTCGCGAATCAATGACTACCCGGGAAAATCCCCCCCCGGCCCCGGGGGGGAATAATTCCGCGCCGAGGGCGGCGGCGGCGCTGCGGTAATCCATCAAAAGGTCCATGTACTCATCCGTCTATGTTTATTTGAAGCACCTCTTCAGGCCGCTTTTTTTCAAGTCCCAGCTCATCCCTGGCAATATCCTCGATTCTGTCGGGAGAAGAAAGGACGGCTATCCCAGCGATGAGCCGTTTATTGTTTTCCACCCATTCCTGCTGGATCTTTTCATAGTTTTGCAGTTCCCGTTCCAGATCCGCATAACGGGCGGACTGCATGACCGCCGCCCCAAAGAGGACCGGGATGGAAAGTACCAGCAGATAAAAAAAGAAAGATCCCTTCATTTTAGTTGTCCTTCACAAACTTTCTCCGCCGCCCTGAACTTTGCGCTCCGGGAGGGCGGATTGGTCCGCCGTTCTTCTTTTCCGGAACAAAGGGCCTTACGGGTAAGAATTTTCACCATACCCCCACTTCTACCTATCGGCGTATTCGACGGGGAGCTTTCGCCCGCGCTTCTTCCCTTAAAAAAGCCCTTTACCAGCCTGTCCTCACCGGAATGGAAGCTTATAACCCCCATGCGCCCCCCCACTTTGAGGACCGCAAGGGCCTTTTCAAGGGTACCGGGAAGCTGTTCCAGTTCACCGTTAACGGCGATACGCAGGGCCTGAAAGGTCCTGGTGGCCGGATGGAGGGCGCCGTAACGGTATTTGGCGGGCACCGATGCCTTTATCAGTTCCGCCAGAGCGCCGGTGGTACTCACCGTCCCCCGCCGTTTCGCGTCGGCCACAGAACGGGCTATGCTCCTTGAAAAACGCTCCCCGCCGTTTCTATAGAGGAGATCGGCAAGATCCCCTTCGGAAAGGGAAGCGATGAGTTCCGCGGCGCTCCTTCCCCTTGAAGGATCGATACGCATGTCCAGGTATTGATCCTTTCGGAAACTAAAGCCCCTGCCGGATTCTTCGTAATGGAACATACTTATACCCAAATCAAAGAGTACCGTATCGGGCCGGCTTTCCCCTTCGGAAAATCCCCGGGAAATCCAGCCGGCAAAGAAATCCCCGGACCAGCCTGAATAAAAGCTGATGCGTCCGCCGTATTTCGCAAGCCGCCGCGAAGCCCTTGCCAGTATCTCCTTATCCGCATCAATGCCGATAATACGGAGGGAAGGAAAGCGGGACAGGAAGGCCTCGCTGTGCCCCCCCTCTCCCAGGGTGGCGTCCACCATAAGCCCGCCCTCCGGGGGGGCTTCAAGGTATTGCAGAGTTTCATTCAGTAAAACCGGAACATGAACAGCCGTATCCCCCTCCTTTTTTTCAATCAAAAAGTCCTTAATACAAATTGAGCGGCCCCATCTCTTCCAGGACATTCACAAGCTGCTCGTCGATCATCTGCTCATAAGCGGCGTAACGTTCCGCATCCCAAAGTTCAATTCGGTTCCCGTCGCTGGCTACGATACAATCCCTGGTAAGCCCCGCAAAATCACGGAGCTTTTGGGGAACGGCAATACGGCCGGCCTTATCAATTTCAACCTCATAGGTCGCGAAAACAAAACGGTGGTGGACCATGTCGGTCTTTTTAATGGATATGGACGCCGCGTTACGGAGCTTGGCCGAAACCTTCTCCCACTGCTGGAGAGTATGGGCCCATATACAATGCTCGATCCCCTTGGTAAGGACCAGACTGTTCTCCGGAATCGCGTCTCTGAAACGGGAGGGTATACTTATCCGGCCCTTATCGTCCAGGGTGGCGGAATATTCGCCGCTCAACATAGCCATCACATTTTTTCCTACTTTGATCCACTATTTCCCACTTTATCCCCCAAATTATGGCAGGTCAAGGAGTATTAAGCGAAAAATTATTATAAACGGTCATTTTTTCTCTAAAAGACCCTAAACATTCGTTTAGCAAAGAGGAATTTTCTGTTTTTTGGTATACTTCTTTTATGTTCATAGAGGAATTCTACATCGTCTTCCCCGAAGGGGATGTCCAGGAGGTTTCCGGCAGGCTCCCGTTTAACGCCCTGGTGGACTTAAACGGCAATCCCCTGTCCCTGCCCCTGCCCACCAATAAGATGATCGTCTTCCGGGTGGCGGGGATCAAAACCAGCGAAAACAGGGGGAGCAGCGAAACCTTTCATCTTTTGGAGCTGATGAGCGCCGAAGAACTGCGCCCCTATATAAAAAACAGCGGGGCCCTATGAGGGGGGCCGCCAGGGGGAATATCGGGACCAAGCATGAAAGCAGCCTCCACAGGACCCTGAAATTCCACTATGCCTGCGGGGGGGAGACGGAAATAGAAAGGGCCGGTTATGTCTGCGACGCCGTAGGCCCCGGCGGGGAAGCGGTGGAAATCCAGATAGGAAGCTTCGGCCCCCTCAGGAACAAGATCCCCTCCCTGGCCGCGGAGGGTCCGGTAAGGCTTATCTATCCGGTGATCGTACAAAAAACCATAGAACTCTACGATACCGGGGGAAATCTCATTTCCAGGCGGAAAAGCCCCCGCCGGGGCGGCCCCTGGGATATTTTCAAGGCCCTTCTCTACGCTCCGGAACTGGCGATCCTGCCGGGCCTAACAATAGAAATTGCCTTTATAGACGCCGTGGAAAGCCGTATCGCCGACGGTCTGGGTTCCTGGCGGCGCAAGGGGATAAGCATAGCTGACCGCCGGATTGAGGCGTGGCGGGAAACCCTGGTACTGGCCGCCCCCGCCGATTACCGCCGTTTTATCCCCTTTCAGGACGGTGAGGAATTTACCTCAAAGGTCCTGGCGGAAAAGGCCCGGATCAGGAGGACCCTTGCCGGAAAGACCCTCTATGTACTGCAAAAGAACGGGCTGGTAAAACGCCTGCGGAAAAGCGGCCATAGCTGGGTATACGCCCCGGGGCGGAAAACCCCGCAAAATCCCGGCCCACCGGGGGAGTGAGGCCGTCTATCGGGCCGGCGGCCGTATAAGAAAAGAGCCGCCCCGGGGCGGCTCTTTTCTTTACAACAGTTCCGCGGATTTTACCGCATCGTGTTTTACCACATATCGCTCATATCGTCCTTATCGCGTATATCCTCGGCAAAGAGGTCGGTAACCGCCCTCAGGTCGTCAAAGTAGACATAATAGGAACCGTAGGCCTCCATCGGATCACAGTCAATACGGAATCCGATGATCTTGATGCCCATCATATTGTTGTAGTGATAATTCCGCTGTACAATGCCATGCACCCCGTCCGAAGCCTGGGGGGGAACAGCCACGGTCATTCTCTTCCAGCCCTGAAAGTTAAGTTTGCCGATATACAGCTCAAAATACCTGCCGAAGGCATCCTGGATGAGCAAATTCAACTCATGGTTAAAGTTCCGGCCCGCCACCCAGACCGAAATGGTCTTGGTGATCCCCTCAATGGGAATGGGGCGGCTGGGGTAGATCGTAACGGAATTGTATCCCCTGCGGAGAAAATCAACCCTCGTACCCAGCACATATTTATCGCCGATTTCCAGCCCTTCCTCTTCGGGAATCGGCACCTTGGCCGCCGGAGCGCCCTCGAAAAGCCTGGAAGTGGAATAGCCCTCATCGGAGGATATGCTGGAAAGCCAAAAACCCTCGTATTCAAACTTGTCCACAGAAACTTCTTTTAGTTTCTGCTGGGCCTCCAAAACACTCATCTGAGTGGCGTCGCTTTCTTCCCCGACTTCCTGGGCGTATAAACCGGCCGCCGACAGGGAAATAACCAGGATAATTAAAAGTACTCGTTTCATTATTCGCTCCTTAGTTTTCGGAACTTTCGCCGGTCCAATGTTCCCGTACCCAGTCAGGATCGGTCAATTCATCGCCGTCAAAGAGGGATTCAAAGGTATCGGTAAGAACCTTGAATTGGTCAAAATAAATGTAAAAATTCCCAACCTCCTCCTGCGGAGTGGTCCAGATGCGGAATTTGACAAATTTGAGATAAACCACGTTTCTTTCTTCCGGAGTCAGCAGGCTGGACATGAGGGCATCCGGAATAATCTGCCGGTGCTGGGGTATATTCGTAGGAACCACGGCCCGGATGTTTTTCCAGCCCTGGTAAGCTATATTCCCCAGGTAAATTTTGTGAACCACCCCCTGCTGATCCCGCAGATAGGCATCCACATAGTAATTAAGATTGGAACCCCAAACCCACATATCCAGGTATCTGACCCGGCCGGGTATGGGAATTTCATAGGGGCCGGCCTCTTCGCCCTGGGATTTGAGGGTAGGATAGATGTCTATCCAGTTATACCCCGTCCTTTTGAATTTACCCCAGATGCCCAGGCTGTGAAGGGGCCTATTATCCTTATTATTCCTGAATAAAGCCATGGGCCAGGTTTCAAAAAAGTTGATTTTTGGGAAAAAATCGCCGTTTTCAAGACCCAGATTGGCAAATGAAGGATTCTCCTTGTCCACAGGATCTTTACCTACCGCATAACGGCTGGCATCCTTCTTCCAAACATATTTGGAGTCCTCCGTGTTGTCAAAAGTCTCCAGAATTTTTGACTCCAGATTAACGGTAAATTCATCACCGAACGCCGTTAGGGCCGCTCCTGTCAGCAAAACCAGACAGAGCGCCCTGAAACTACCTTGTTTCATCCCTATACTCCTTTTCACAAAAACCGGAAAAATGAGGTCAGCTAAGATTATATTTCTTTTATCGTACTTTGTCAAATCACTTGCTCGGTTTTCTTCAGGTTTTTTCAAAATTGGATATTTTTGAAAGCGCCTCCTTTAATTATCCGCCTGAAAGCCGGTAAAATTAAGCTTTTTCAGCTTTTTTACCAGTTCTGAACGGTTTTTTTGGTCAAGTATCCTGATCCTGGAGGGAATAAGCCCCCGGACCTCCCCCTTTTCAAGCAGGCCGATGAGGGGAACAAGAAGGGCCCAGGGAGAATCGTCGAAGACAGCCAGGGTTTCCGCCGGAACAGCGGCGGGATCGATCCAGGAAAAAAGCAGGACCGGAGGCATTTCGGGGCCGGGAAAGGCCTCAAGATAAGATACTCCCCCATCCCGGACAACCACACAGCCGGGGAGGGACCCGCCGGGGGTAAAATCCGAATCGGAGCGTATATAACGGGACGCCCCGGAAAAGCCCTGTTCTGAAAGGCCCCGTTCAAAGGCTTCCCGTTCCCCGGCGGAAATTTCCCCCCCGTTTTGGGAAAAATCGCCGAAAAAGAGGACCTCCGAAGCCGGGGAATTTCCCCCCTGGTCCCGCGGGCCGCCCTTACCCGGCCCGCCGCGGGCACAGAGGGCCGCCATGGACCCGGCCCGGTAAAAGTCGGTTAAAAGGTCGGCGCCGAACCGGGCGGGTCCGTCCCGAACCAGCCGAATCGCCCCGGTTTCACCGGCTTCGAAACCGGACTCGATGTTTCCGCCCAGTACCACCACGGGGATGTCCGGGTAGGTCCGGAAAAAGCGCCCGGCGCCGTCCCTAAAGCGGTAGGGAAAAACCACCGCGCAGGGCCCGGAATAGGATTTCCCGGCGGCCGACGCCGCCGCCAGGGAAACCAGATCCGGCCCCGCCTCCGGCGCAACATAGACCGGCAGCACCCGCCTAAAGAGCCGCAGGGAAGAGAGTATACCCTCAATACGGGTCCTCCTCTCGCCGTAGAGGTCCAAAAATACCCGGTCATTCACCAGGATCACCGGTTTCCGGTAAAAAAGAACCGTTCCGGCGCTGAGGCACAAAAGGGCAAAAACACAGAGGAGGCGGATAAAATGGCGAAGTCCGGCGGCGGGTTTGGCGGCCTTGAAGAATTCCATCAATTCACTATAATTCAAAACAAGCAAACTTTCACTAAGGAGTAATACATGACAAGCTACAAGGAATTAGGCCTGGTTAATACGGTAGATCTTTTCAAGAAAGCCGTTTCCGGGGGTTATGCCATACCGGCTTATAATTTTAATAATATGGAACAGCTCCAGGCCATTATCCAGGCCTGCGTGGAAACCAAGTCCCCGGTTATTCTCCAGGTGTCCTCCGGGGCCCGGAAGTACGCCAACCAGAACCTGCTTAAAAATATGGCCAAGGGAGCGGTGGAATACGCCCATGAACTGGGGTACGACATCCCCATCGTCCTCCACCTGGATCATGGGGATACCTTTGAACTTTGTAAGGAGTGCATCGAAACGGGCTTTTCCAGCGTGATGATCGACGGTTCAAGCAAACCCTACGAGGAAAACGTGGAACTGACCAGGAAGGTCTGCGAATTTGCCCATTCCCGGAAGGATTATGTTACCGTGGAAGGTGAATTGGGGGTCCTGGCCGGGGTCGAGGATGACGTGGCGGCCGAAGAGAGCCACTATACCCAGCCAGCGGAGGTAATCGACTTTGTAAAGAAGACCGGCGTCGATTCCCTGGCCATTTCCATAGGCACCAGCCACGGCCGGGCAAAATTCAAACCCGAGCAGTGTACCAGGGATGTCAACGGCATCCTTATCCCCCCGCCGCTGCGTTTCGACATTCTGGAAGAAATCGAAAAGCAGATACCCGGTTTCCCCATCGTACTCCACGGTTCTTCCTCGGTGCCCATCGAGTATGTAAAGATCATCGAACAGTTCGGGGGCAAGCTCCCCGATTCCGTGGGCATCCCCGAGGAACAGCTGCGGAAGGCGGCGAAAAGCGCGGTCTGCAAGATCAACATCGACAGCGACGGCCGGCTTGCCATGACCGCTCTGATCCGCAAGGTCTTTGCCGAAAAACCCGGGGAATTCGATCCCCGCAAGTACCTCGGCCCCGCCCGGGATGAGCTTAAAAAGATGTACGCCGATAAAAATAAAAACGTTCTGGGTTCCGCCGGCCGGGCTTAGAAGAGAGCGCCCCCGCGCCTCCCCTTGAGGCCCGGGGCCTGTACCGGAAAGAAACGGCGAAGGTATAAACTTTCGCCCCGGCACGGGGAATTATGCGCAAATGTCAATGAAAAGTAATATTTGAGCTGAGACTAAATAGCCAAAAGTAAAAACAGGTTCTTTGGTGGTTGCGTCCCTGTATATTTCCGTAAGATAGCTTTTTCGGCCAAAATCAAAAGCAAAAAGGGTTTTCCGGAAATATCCCCGCCATGCCCAATTTTTATTTCTATAATCCACAAAATTAATGCCCTGCGCCGTTATTTCGATATTACGGGAAATCTGAATCCCGGACTGAGCGCATAAATACATACGCTTCACATTTTTATTCAAA
Source organism: Treponema sp. (assembly GCA_031273835.1). Classification (GTDB taxonomy): domain Bacteria; phylum Spirochaetota; class Spirochaetia; order Treponematales; family Breznakiellaceae; genus JAISRD01. The sequence continues at coordinate 26,218 of JAISRD010000203.1, forward strand.
ATGTCTTGTATTGTTTCAAAGTGACTTGTCGAAAACATTGTTTCATATAATTTTATTAAATATTCATCAAAATCCATCTGGGTAAAATCACCGCATTCAAACGGATGCTTTTTCAAATATGTATCAATACAATCTTCCCATAAGAGGCGCAGACGATTCCTGTTTCCGGCGGCGGCACGAACGGCGGATAATCCGCGATCCGCGACTACGTTAAAGACACTTAAATCAACAATGGGATTTTTGAGTTCGGCCTGTGGTTTTGCAATGAGGAACCCTTGATAAAACCGCCCTTTGGAAGACATGCAAATATCAAGCTGTTTTTCGTTTTCTATTCCTTCATACAAAACTTCTATGCCAACACGTTCCGCGTAGCCGGCCATTGTCGATAGGTATTCCCTGAAGTAATGTGAGCTCTGACTTTTGTGAATATAGTCCATGTCGATCTTTACAATATCCGGAGAAAGCAGATCGATCCGGCTTATGTCATTCGCGTTTTTTCCATAATCATCTATAGCAATACGGCATCCGGAATCTCTATAATAACGCAGAACTTTTAGATAGTCGTCATTATCGGAATTAAATTCTTCTTCAGTTATTTCAATAACAAGTTTTTGAGGATCAATACCAAACTCGCGGGCCCATTGAAGAGTAGGAAGTTCTTCCAGTCTGTTTGAGTACTGAACAAGCCATTCAAGGCGTATATTTATAAAAAGATATTCATTCCGTATTTCTTCTGCATATTTTTGCAAGGCGGATTTACGGACTAAACGATCCGCCTGTAACGCCTCGGTGTTTGTTGTTTCTTTACTTTCAAAGAGAGGTCCCAATGAGCGTACCGCTCCATCATCATCTATAAAACGCCCCAATACTTCAAAAGAATAAATTTCCCGCGTATCCGCCGCTATTATCGGCTGGAAGAATGGAATAATTTTTGTAACATCTATTTCGTTGTTCATTTATTGTACCACCCATATAAATAATCTATTTACACTACCGTCCAGTTGTAGTCAAATCGGCGGCAAATGTCAATGCCCATTTTGAAGTTTTGCAAACAAGTCCCTGATGTCATCGGGCGTTTCGTTTTCCCTGCCGTAAAACGAAGGTACCGCAAGCCCCATTTCCCGGTAGGCACGGGCTCTTACACTTGTGTCTTCGCGCCGGACGGTAAACAAGCTTATCTCGGGCGGGGCGAATTCGGTTTTACCGCTGAACCAGCGGAGGCTTTGCCGCAGCAGTTCCCATGCGTATTCGTCATCGGGCAGCCAGGGACGGGAAAGGGCAATCGCGTAAATGACCTTGCCCTGCCAGCGTGAGGCAAAATCAAAAAGCATATCAAACACTAAGGGTATGTCGGCGGGGGTGTTATTTTCGATGCAGAAAAAATCAAGGTCTATCGAAATGAACAGGGATTGTCCGGCGGCGGATAACACAATGTGAGAGACACGATCAAGGCTTAAGGCAAGGGCGTCAAGCGGCGGGCTGCCCGCGCCCCATTCAGAAACGGAAAGGTAAAAGCCCCGTATTTTGCCGCTGTTGGAATTGGGAAAGCCCGCGATGGAGTGTATCCAGACAAGACTTTCCAGCGGGAAGGGATAAAGCGGGCATATCCAATTGTGATTGCCGGATAAGAGCGGCGTATCATTTTTCACGGTGTCCGTATGCGCGTCAAGGACAACCATGCAGACACTGCTGTCCGGCTCAATTCCAAAATGCCGGAGCATAAAGGGCCCGTGGTCCGCATGGTGGTCTGATATTAAGAGGGGGATTTTCTCCCTGTCCCCCGTGGACAGGGCCTGCGCTCCGGCGGGAAGCGCCCCGATATGTATGAAAACCAAAAGGAACGGCAAAAAGGCCGGCCAATGCGCTTGTACCATGGAAGTACCCCCGGAGCCTCTTTTAACGACCATAGTCGATTAGTTCGTAAAACTTTCCATCCTCAAGCCGGCCTGATGTTATTCCGTCTATGGTGCTTTTGACGCGGTCTTTTTCAGATATTCCTATATCATTAAAACCATACGCCCCTGTTAACGTTAGAAAAATATCGTTTCCCTGCTTGTCAATAACTTCTTTTCTTTTACCATCCAGGGACGTTATGGTTATCGTATTTCCATCAACAACTTCCCTATAGCCGCCGCCATAGCTATATGTCAAGGTCCTCGTATTCCCGCGTATGACTTCCTCGTATGACAACGATCCGTCTTTTGTTACCGTTGTCGTATTTCCGTTGATTACCGCCCTTGACCAGCTTCCTGAAGAATCGGTTTCCGTCATTATATTTCCGCTGACAACTACCTTCTGCCACCAGCTTTCATAAGAGCCGGTTGATGTCCTTTTGCCATCAGGATCATAATGAGTTACCGTCAAGGTGTCATTTGGATATGTTTTAGTTAATGTGTTCCCGTCAAGTACCGTTATTGCCAAATTGCCGCGGGATGAGGTAAAGGTTATGGTATTCCCTTCATTTACTGTTTTTGCCCAATAGCCCTCTGACGTGGTATAAGTCGTGGTATTCCCGTCGATCACCGTCTTGTTCCATTTGCCGTCCGCCGAGCTTTCGGTTGTCGTATTTCCGTCAATGACAATACTTTTTGTTGTTTTCCGAATGGTAAAGCCGTCTTTCGGCAGTAGGGGACAAACAGCATTACCTATCCACACCCAGCCCCCTGATGATATAGACGGCGCGATAGTTATTTTTCCGCCGCGCTCTTTCCGTACCGTGATAAATCCCCTCAGGGTTCCGGCAAGATAGATAGTATACTCCTGCGCGAAAACGCCGCCGGCAATAAACAGCGCCAAAACCAGTAATAAATTCTTTTTCATTGTCTCATCTCCTTCCCTTACTGTTAATAATGGAAATTCTTAATCTATAGCACGGGGGCCGCAAGAGATACCACAGTTTCGGGAAGAAGCGGGGAAACAGGCCCCTTTTTTCTACTTGGATTCTTTAAGCACCATATCTATAGTAATCGCAGTTGAGATAATGGCAATCTTTCTTGCGTCCGTCTCAACGCCGGGATTGATGGAAACTATGTATTTGTCCGCCGTGGTAAAAGCCTCTTTCAGGATGCCGGCCCATTTTTTAGTGATGGTTCCTATCTGGCTGCCGCCGCTGTCGGCAATAGTAAAATTCCAGGCTTTCCAATCGCCGGTGATCGAAGCAATGGGAGAGCCCTGCGGGTCAAGAATATTGAAAGTGGGTTTTAAAAACTTGAATTTCTGATTGATAAGGGCGATAATGGAGCCATCGGCATCAAGAACTTCAATTTTAGACATAAAAAAGGTCCAGCCGCGCTTGATAACTGCCAGCACCTGTTCTTCGGCGTCAAGAATATCCATCTTAAAAGGGAAAAAAGCCTTACTGAGAAAAAGGCTTAATACCTTGAGGGCTCCCGGCATGGTCTCCCTGACAGCCCCGATGGTATCACCGCTGCTGTTATAAACTTTATATACATTGGTAAACTTTAAGAATGCAACCTTCTCGTCAATAAAATAGTCATTGTGTTTGAAAAAATTCTGCGCCCTTGAATCCATGCGGTTTCCCCTTGATTTTAGACCGTATCATATTTTTTGAATTTTGTCTATGCAGCGCCGTATATTCCCGGGGGAGGTGGGAGGACGGCATGGACGCCGTCCAGGGAGAAATGACCAAAATGCCGCGCATTTTGGATCGGCATGGATGCCGCTTCTTCCCTGCCTAGTTTTTCCCCTTCCACTCACCCCCCCCCCCGCGGGGGGGGGGGGGGGGGGCGCCCCCTAGAAAGGGCTTTTGCAGCCGCTAAATCAGGGGTAAGGAAGGTATTATTTGCAAGCGCATTAAGTACCATAAGCAAGAATATATCACGGCGGGGGAAAATGCGCAAGAACTTTTTTGGAAAGAGACCGGGTTTGATTATGGAAAATGGAAGGGAGATGACTATACCGCCATTTTGGACTGCTTTAAGTCCCCACGACCAATGGTTTTTTAATCATACCAGCGATATGGTTTATGGGAAAGTTAAGACTCCGCTTTTTGATTTGTCTAACCGGGAGCTTGTTGTCAGCCATTTGCATTCTATTTGGCTGCAGGTATTGGGAATAAATTTACCTCAAAGTATCAAAGATATACTTGATATGGAAAAGGATGATCTTCCTATACAGTCGGAATACAATGAATCAATGGCTAACAAAGAGTCCCTTGAAAAGGCGGTTATTCAAGCTAAAAACATCTGTGGCGAATTACATCAATTTTTAGGTGATGCAGCCCCATGGCTTACCGATGCTTTTATAGAAAACGAATATAAAGATATTTTTGATACCTTTAACAGGAGTTTTGATCGCTGGCGTGAATTATATCTTGCCACAAAGCGGCAAATGGACAGCGCCAATAAAATAGC
>JAISRD010000247.1 GCA_031273835.1 Treponema sp.
ACAAGCCAGGCGGTGGTGGTGGTGCCGACATTGGCCCCCATGATCACCCCGGCCGCCTGGGTCAGGGTTAAAAGCCCCGCGTTGACAAAGGAAACCAGCATCACCGTGGTGGCCGAGGAGGACTGAACCAGGGCGGTAACGGTAAAGCCGGTAAAAACCGCCCGGAAGCGGTCGCCGGTCATAAAATTCAGGGCCCGCTGCAGGCGGTCCCCGGCGGCCCTCTGTATCCCGTCGCTGAGCACCTTCATCCCGTAGAGGAAGATACAAAGCCCGCCGAGTATACGGAACAGGAATCCCGCTATCTGCATCAATCCTCCAGATGGGAAAGGGCGGCGGAAATACTGTAACAGTAATCCCCCAGCTGTTCCAAACGGCGGACCAGATCGATAAAGAGCAGCTCGGTCTTGACGTCCTCCCCCGCCTCGATCCGCTTGCGGCCGTATTTCCGCAGCTTGTCCCGGGCCCTGTCGATCCGCTCTTCGGTAAGGGCCGCCAGTTCCGCGTCCTCGCTCCGCAGGGGCTCTCCCAGGTGGTTCCGCACGAAATTGAGAAAATCCCCCACCAGATCCGTATAGGGCGCCAGGGCCGCCATTTCCTTTCCCTTAAAAATCTGATCCTTCTTGACGCTCCGGCACAAAAGGAGGCCCACGCCGTAACAGTCGTCGGTCATATTTTCAAGGTCCGCCACGATTCTCAGGAGCCGCGAGACCTTGCGTTCCGAACGGTAATTGAGCTGCTGCCTGGTACACTCAATAAGAAAATGGGTCAGCTCTTCCCGCATTTCATCGGCGTAGGCTTCTTTTTCCTTAAGCTCCGCGGCAAGGGCGTCCACGGCTTTTTCCTTTTCGGGATTTTCCTTTAAGGTCAGGAGCAGTTCCCCAATCCCCGCGTACATTGACGAAACGATGCCGGCCATGCCGCGTATTTCCTTTTCCGCCCGGAGTATGTTGAATTCCGGTGAATTCTGGATGGCGCCGGAACTGTAGGCAATGCGGTAGTGCTTTTCCCCCGTTCCGCCGGCCTTATCCTTTATAAGGAAACCGACCAGGGCCGCGAAGGGTTTAACCAGGGGGAAAAAGAGCAGGGTGTTCATCGTATTGAAGATGGTGTGAAACATGGCCAGCTGGTTGGTGATACCCGCCCCGGCGCTTTCCCCCGGGGTAAGCACGGAAACCAGGTTCAACAGGGGATGGAAAAAGATCAGGGCCCAGACCGTGCCTATTACGTTGAACAGTACGTGCACCAAAGCGGCCTGGCGGGCCGCGGGCTTTGCCCCCAGGGAGGCCAGGGCCGCGTCTATGGTGGTGCCGATATTGGCCCCCAGTATCATTGAGGCGGCCAGCTCGTAACTCACCATGTTTTGATGGGCCATGGTCAGAACGATGGCGGTGGACGCCGACGAAGAATGGGTGATCAGGGTGATCAGCGTCCCCGCGGCGGCCCCCGCGGCGATGGAAAGGGGGGAACCGGAAAAGGAGCCCAAAAAGGCCAGGGATTCCGCCGAAAGGGCCGGCATCGATTTGGTCAGGAGGTCCAGCCCCATAAAGAGCAGGCCGAAACCCAGTACCGCGTTCCCCAGATCCCGGCGTTTCCACCTGATGACGGACATGACAAAACCTATCCCCACCAGGGGCAGGGCAACGGCGCCGATCTTAAGGGAAAAACCCGCCAGGGAGACAACCCAGGCGGTAACGGTGGTGCCGATATTGGCCCCCATGATCACCCCGATTGCCTGGGTCAGGGTTAAAAGCCCCGCGTTTACAAAGGACACCACCATTACCGTGGTAACCGACGAAGACTGGATGACGGCGGTTACGCCCAGCCCCGTGAGGACGGCGCTGAAACGGTTCCCGGTCATGAAGGAAAGGGTCCTTTGCATACGCCGCCCCGCGGCCTGCTGAATCCCCTCGCTCATCACCTTCATCCCGTACAGGAAGAGTGCAAGGCTTCCCAGTATGCCGAAAAACACGGAAAGGATACCCATACCTTTAATATTACCTTATTATTGAATTTTTATTAAGATATAAGGGTGAAATCGGTATTTTTGGTGATTTCGGACTCCCACGGCAATGTTCCCGCCCTCAGCGCGGCCCTCCTCTGGGCCCGCGGGCCGGAGGGCCCGGAGGCTCCGGCGGCGGCCCTTTTTCTGGGGGACGGGGCGGCGGATCTTTCCCCGGCCTGCGGGAGGACGGGTTTTTCCCTCCCCTGGTACCGGGTCCGGGGAAACGGGGATATGAATTTCTCCCTGCCGGATACCCTTATCCTGTCGGCGGGCCCCGGCGGAATACGGGCCGCCGGAACCGGCGAAAGCGGCGGCGGCGGATCTTTACGGGGGCAGACCGCCGGGCCGCCGGAGCGGCGTATCTTCCTGGTCCACGGGAACCGCTTTGCCGTGGAAACGGGGCTCCAAGGCCTTGGGGCCGCCGCGGGCGCCGCCGGGGCGGGCATAGCCCTCTTCGGCCATACCCACGTGCCCTGCCTGAAATACGCGGATACCGCCGGAAAACCCCTGCCCGCGGGAGACCCCGGCGCCGTCCTCTTCCTCAACCCCGGAAGCATAGGCCGCCCCCGCAGCCGGCTGGGCGCGACTTTTGCCGTTCTGGAACTTCCCCCGGATACGGCCGGGCCGCCGCGGGTCCGGTTTTGGGGGCTTACCGAAACCAGGCGGGGTTATACCGTGGGAGAACTGGACCTGTGAGAGGGCAGGGTGATGCGGAACAGGGTTTTACTCAAGGCCGTAGCTCTTTAGTTTAGCCAATATGGTTTTCCTCGTAACGCCCAATTCCTCCGCGGCCCTGGTCCGGCTGCTGCCGCAGCGTTCCAGGGCCGCAAGGATCGCCCGCTTTTCCATTGCCCGCAGCGTTTCGGCCCCCTGGGCGCGGCCCGCCGGGCCCCCCGTTTCCGTGCCGCCGGGGAGCATGCCCGCGGCGGCCCTGGGCGGGACGGCCGGCGTCCCTGCCGGATCCCCGGCCGAATCTGCGTGAAGGTCAATATCGGCGCTTTCCAGTACGGGGCCCTCGCAGAAGATCAGCGCCCGCTCAAGTATATTTTCCAGTTCCCGGACATTGCCGGGAAAATCGTAGGAAAGGAGCCGTTCCAGGGCGGAGGGGCCTATGCCCCGGCCCGGCCGGCCCATGCGGGAACAGAGTTTGTCCAAAAGAAATTCCGCCAGCAGGGGGATGTCCTCCCGGCGTTCCCTCAAGGGGGGCAGGGCGATACGGAATACGTTGAGCCGGTAGTAGAGATCCTCCCGGAACCTTCCCTGCCGTACCAGGGCTTCCACGTCCTTATTGGTGGCGGAGATGATCCGGGCGTTAACCGGTATGTCGGCGCTCCCCCCCAGGCGGCGTATCTTTCTTTCCTGGATCACCCGGAGGAGCTTAACCTGCAGGGCCGCGGGCATTTCCCCGATTTCGTCGAGAAAGATGCTTCCCCTGCCGGCAAGTTCAAAGAGGCCCTGCCTCCTGGCCGCCGCGCCGGTAAAGGACCCCTTCTCGTGGCCGAAGAGTTCGCTTTCCATCAGCGATTCGTGGATGCCCCCTATGTTTATCGCCGCGAAGGGTTCCTCCCTGTCAGGCCCCCTCCTGTGTATTTCCCTGGCGGCCACTTCTTTACCGGCGCCGCTTTCCCCGGTGATCAGCACCGTTACGTTCGCGGCGGCGAGCTTTTCTATACGGGCGGAAAGGTCCCTCATGGCGGGGCCCGCGCCTATCATGCCGCTCCCCTCCCGCTTCCCCGCCCCCCGGGACCGGGATTCGGCTTTGATCACGTTGTCCCGCCGTTTGTTTTCTACCAGCGAAGAGAGTTTGATGGTAAGCTCCGCGGGATCAAAGGGTTTTACGATATAGTCGCCGGCCCCGGACTTGAGGGCCTTGACCGCGTCGGCGATCTGGCCGTGGGCGGAGATCATGATCACCGGAACGGGGAAACCCTTTTCCCGGATCTGCTCAAGCAGTTCCTGGCCGTTCATGCCGGCCCCCAGCTTTAAGTCCAGCACGGCGGCGTCAAAGGACCTGTCCTCAAGCAGGGCCAGGGCCGCTTCGCCCGATTCGGCGGTCTCGGCGTCGATTGATTCCAGGGCCAGATATTTTTTAAGGGATTCCCGGATATTTTTCTCATCATCCACAATCAGGACGCGCACGGCAGTTTTACCTTTACGGAAACGCCCCCCCCGGGGCGGTTTGCGATGGCTATGCTTCCCCCGGCGGCTTCAACAAAACGCCGGCTGATTGCAAGGCCTATGCCGGTTCCGGCGCTCTTGCTGGTAAAGAAGGGATCGAAAACCTTTTCAAGGTCCCCCGGGGCTATGCCCCGGCCCCGGTCGTTCACGGTGATGATATAAAAGTTTCCCTCCCGGCGTATGAGGGCTTCTATCGTCGGGGCGCCGCCTTCCGCCGTTTCCCCCCCGGCTTTTTTCGGAACGGCGCTTTCCGCTTCCAGGGCGTTGCGCAGGATGTTCTCAAAAACCGAGCGGGCCCTGTCGCCGTCCATAAGGACCGGGCAGGGGCCGGAGGCCCTCACTATCGGTGATCCGAGGAGCCTTCGGGCGGTTTCGTCAATAAGGGCGCGGAGCTCCAGGGGTCCGGGATTTCCCGCAGCGTCCCGCAGATAATCGTTCACCCGGTAGGTTAAATTGGTAAGCCGCTCCACTTCTTCTTCTATGCGGGCGATTTCTTCAGCCCCCGTTTCGTCTCCGGCCCTGGGGGGGATTATTTTTTTCAGGATCCCCGTTTGGATCTTAATCGAGTGGAGGGGGTTTTTAATCTCGTGAGCCAGGGTGCTTGCCGCGGTTCCCAGCACCACCAGGCTCTGCTGGGCTTCGATGCGTTCCCGGTATTCAACGTTATGCAGGTACAAACGGCGTATATAAAGGACAAAGGCCAAAAGGGCAAGGACGCTGAGGGGATAGATAAAGCCGGTGATGGTGATGGTCCGCCAATAGGAGGGGTGCTGTATGTCGATGTACACATAGCTTCCCTCCCTAAGGACGTTAAACCGGGATTCCCGGTTTCCCCCCGATGGCCCCCTGTGCCGGCGGTGCTCCGGGCCCGGTTCCCCCGGAGCATCCTTGGGCCTTTCGTTGTGGATAACGAATTTAACCGAGCCGCTGCGCCGGTCCGGAATGGTGTAGCGGTTAAAGCGGCGGACGGGGCTGTTTTCCAGCAGGGAAGGATCAAAGACGGGGGGGGCCTTTCCCCATTTTTCAAGCATTTCGTAGCCGCTTGAATAGACGGCGAAACCGGCGATTCTTTCCCGCAGTACGGCGTTTTCCTCGATGGCGGAACCGAAATCATCATAATCCCGCAGGCCGGTAAAGAGGGCGTTCAGTATCCGCTCGTTTTCGTTGTCCCGTACCAGCCGGGCCCTGTCCCTCAAGCTAAAGATGATAAAAACGGCAAGCAGGGAAAAGAGAAGCCAGCAGAACAGCGCCGCTAAAAGAGAATTGCGCCCGGGCAGATTTACAGACTTCATTTATTTGTCTACAGTATAGACAATATGTCCCTTTCACGAAAGACCTACATCCTGCTGCTTATCCTTATCAACGGAACCATGTTTCTCTTCGGTTTTATTGAAAACATCAAGGGGGTTTCCTACCCGCTTATCAAAGCCGAATTCAACGCGTCCTATGACGACCAGGGTAAGATGATTTCCCTCCTGTCCGTGGGGTACACCTTTTTCTGCGTTGCCGCGGGGTTCATCCTGGCCCGTTTCGGGGTAAAAAAAGTATACCTCCTGGGTTTTACGCTGATTTTAACGGGCCTCTTTTCAATCTACTTTATGAGGGGGTTCTGGGGCGCCGCGGCCTCGCTGCTCCTGGTTTTCGCGAGTTTCGGCCTCTTTGAAATAGGGGTAAACGGCCTTGCCTCCCAGCTCTTTACCAAAAAAGCGGCCCTTTTGATGAATATACTCCACTTTTTTTACGGCCTGGGGGCGGTGGCGGGCCCCAAATTGGCCGGCATACTTACCGACGTGAACGGGCCGGGCCTTTTGTGGCGGCATATCTATCTCTTTTCAATCCCCCTGGCGCTGCTCTTTCTTATACCGGCGGGACTGACCAAATTTCCCTCCGCCGAAGATAACGGGCCGGACGCGCCGCGTTCCGGGCAGGGGCCGGAACAAAAACGCGTAAGCTTTACCGGCGCCCTCAGGGATCCCCTGGTGTGGATCTTCGGCTTTACCCTGGGCTTGATGATGGGGATAGAAATGGTTTCGGCAAATTGGGGGGGATTGTACTTCCAGGATGTATACGGTATGGACCCCCGCACCAGGGGGGCATCCTTTGTGTCGGCTTTTTTTGTCCTCTTTACCATATCCCGCCTGGTAAGCGGTTTCCTTATCGAAAAGATAGGCTATATGCTGAGCCTCATGGGGGCGGTATTGTTTATGCTGGTGATTTTTTCCGCCGGTTTTTCCCTGGGGGCGGCGGGTATTTACGTGCTTCCCGCCCTGGGCTTCTTTATCGCCATACTGTGGCCCACCTTTATGGCCGTGGGGATAGGCCGTTTCGGAAAGGACGCGGCGGTAAAAACCGGGGGGATGATCGCCATAGGGGGGCTCACCAACGCCCTTATACAGCTTTCCATAGGCTATATCAACCGCTATATGGGCGCCGCCTGGGGCTACCGCAGCGCCTTTGTGTTTTCCCTGGCGCTGCTGCCGGTCCTTTTTTTAATACGCCGCCGGGCCGCGCCCCCTGCATATTGAATCCTAAATTCTTCACGAAAATTATACCTACAAGGGATATTTTATACCAAAAGCATCGCGTCCCCTATCTTGGTACTCGGGGGAACCGCGGGGTAATTCGCCTCAAGCCATTCATGAAATGCCGCGAGTTTCGGTTCGCAGGTTTCACGGCGTTTCACCGTGAATGTTTCCGTATTTATCTTTCCGCTTTTCAGATCTTCCCTCAGTTCCCGTTCCGCTTTATAAAGTTCCTGTATCCGCAAAAGGGCTTCATCGGCAAGGCCGGGCTTTCCCGCTATTTGTTTCGCTTCGTAAAACCGGCGCCTTACGTGAGCTCGGACTTTAGTCCGCAGCATCCCACATGAATAAGCCCCGAAAGATCCTTTTGCGCCGCCGACTCATATCCAAGGTATCCGTCGCTCTGCAAGTACCCGGTAAAACCTTTAAGTATTTCCGTAATATGTTTCTTCTCCCGGGTCTCCCGGTATGCATACCACAGCGCCGGTTTCCCGGCGGACCGCCTCGGGCAAGCCACATGCGTGATGTTTGCCCCTTCTCTCTCCCCGGTTCGCCCATTACTTTCATCGGCGTCTCAGGAAGCGGCGTTTTCCCGCTCATAGATTGCGGTTAAGGAATCCTGTAATACCTGGGAAAAATTGATATGTTTCCCTTCCGCAAAGGTATTGAGCCAGGCAGGGATCGTCAGGTTTTTCCGTACCGCCTTGTTGCCGTATTTTTCCGTGTAGGTGTCCATGTCCAGTACCAGGACACTGACAAAGCCCCCCGGTTCAGGGAGGATCGCCTCAACAGGGCTTGCTTTGGGAACGGGCTTACCGTCCTCAAGCTCTGTAAGTACCCAGCCGGAAGCGGCATCGGTTCCCATGATGATAGCCTCGGCGAGAGATGCCCCGCCGCTTACACAACCGGGAAGATCCGGAACCTCTACGGCATAGCCGCCTTCGCCTTCATGAAAAATTGCGGGATATGTAAGTTTCATTATTTGCCCCCTATTCCTGCCTGTTTCAGGATGGACCTGATAATCACCGGCGCAATATCCCCGGAGTGATGGGGATCGTTACCTTGCCCGGTTTTTTCCGGTGAATGTATTGGTGATGGGAACCTTTGATAGTTTTGAGGGTCCAGCCATCGTCCAAAACAATCCTTTCGATTTCCTGAAACTTCATATCTCAAATATACGCATTATGCGTATAAATATCAAGGGGTTTTTGAAGGTTTTTTTCTGGAAAAAAATATGCCCTGGAAAATATTATCCAGGGGGAAAAAGTCAGGGAATTAGCCCACTATTTTGGAAAATATCATTGGATATTGATTTAGATAAGCTGCGGAAAAGATGAAAAATAATTTGCCGGTTTTACTTCCCGCCCGTAGGGTTAGAATTTCAATGAGGCAACGCGCCGCCTTGACGTACCGCCCGGATAATGGTACTTTACGCTATCCGGTGATATGCGCATAAAAAGCGGAAATAAGAAAAAAGGCGGAAGGGTGTGAAAACAGTTATTTGTACGACCGTGAAAACGGTGTTTTCAGCTTTTTCCCCGATCTTTGTTTCCGATTTTACCTCCCCCCCCCCCCCCCGATAGGTTTACTAGGAATTACCGCCGGTTTCTAAATTCTCTGAAAGAACACTCGAACTTCCTTAAATCCTTCCTGCCGCGTTCTATCGTTTTCCTGCCAGGCAGAAGGCCCTGTATTACGCTGTCTCTTAATACTAAGAAACCCCCGGTATCAAGGCCGGAATTCACCAATTCCCCGGATGTTATCCGGGCAGGGCTTGAACCGGGGTTTTTAGTTTATCCCGCCCCAAGGAGGGAATACAAGATGAAAAAGAAAATTTTACTTACGGGAATACTCGCCGTTGCGCTGGTATTCGGGCTTACATTGGTAATGGGCTGCTCCAATCCCGCAGGCGATCCCCCCGGAAACGACGGTGCGCTTGATCCGGCGCTGATAGGAGACTGGAAGGAGAGCGGATCTGTCGTCATGACTATTTCCTCAACGGGTGATATTACCTGGAGCGGTTCACTTGAGACTAGGGTGAACGATGTAGCAAGAACTCTTTCGCATTACACCGCATCTGACTGGCGCGCCAGGGCTAATGGTACCATTACCGCATTATATATACCGAACAACAGCTATCGGGCTGTGAACGAAACGATTTTTTACTACGAGCTCTCCGGCGGCACCCTTGAGATCACAAGAAAGGGTACGAGTGTGTCATTTGCAACCTTAACTCAATAAGCGCCCCGCCGGGCGTACAGCCATGCGTAACGGTATTTAATCCGCGGCCCCCGGAATTCAACCCCCCGGGGGCTTTTTATGCGCAGTGGCAGTGTTCCGGGCCGTAGGCCCACCATCTATAAGCGCCCCGCCGGGTATGTGCTGAAAGAAAAGGCGCCGGAAAAGTGCTCCTGGCGGGGGGCATACAGCAAAAGCCCCTGCGCCAGGGGAGGCATAGCGGGCCATTCTGAAAAGCGTACTACAGAAAAAGCAGCGTGGGGTGTCAGCGGCAGCACTGCGGACCCCGGCCGCGGTGCTGCCGCTGACAGGACCCCCGGCTTTTGCTGCAGGTACGCTTTTCTGAAAGAGGTATCCCCCTTTAGGCGCAGGGGCTATAAAACGCTGAAAGAGCGGCTCCGTATCCTGGCGATGGTTTCCCGGAGATCCCCGTCCAGGGGCCTGTCCTCTTCCAGGGGTTTGTAGTATTCCAGCACTTCTTTGCAGGTTCTGTCCGCCTCGGGGGGCGCCGCTTTTTCAGGGGCTTCCTCCGTCCTGAACAAAAGGGCCTGTACCGCCGCCAAAAGCAGCGCCGAGGCGGTCTGCTCGCTGATCTCAAGGACCCGTATGCAATCCCTGGCCGCTATGGTCCCCATGCTCACCTTGTCCTGGTTATGGCATTCGGTGGACCGGGAGAATACCGAAGCGGGCATGGTGTTTTTAAGGGCCTCCGCCGCCCAGGCCGAGGCGGCTATCTGCACCGCCTTGTACCCGTGGTTAAAGGCATAGCTCACCTTAGAGCCCGACAGGTTCGGCGGCAGCCCCCGGTTGAATTTTTGGTCCACCAGCAGGGCCAGCTGCCTGTCCATGAGGTCCGCAAGATTGGCCGTGATATTCTTAAGCGAGTCCATGGCAAAACAGATGTGGCCCCCGTAAAAATGGCCGCCGTGGAAAACCGACCTGGTTTCAGGATCGATGATGGGATTATCGTTGGCGCTGTTCATCTCCGTTTCGATAAGGGAACGGAACAGGCCCGCCGCGTCATAGAACACCCCGATTACATGGGGAGCGCAGCGTATGGAATAGAGATCCTGGATACGTTCGGGAACCAAACCCCTCTCCTCATCCTTCGCCCCCAGGGCCCCCCTGATCTTCTCCGCCGCCAGGGCCTGCCCCGGGTGGGGTTTTACTTCAAAAAGGCGCTTGTAGAAGTGATACGCGTTGCCCTTGAGGGCCAGGGAACAGAGGGCCGTTAAGCGGCAGGCCAGATCCGCCAGGTAGGAAGCGCGGCTATAGGCAAGGCAGGCCACCGCGTTCATAACCGCCGTGCCGTTCATAACGGCGATTGCTTCCTTGGGCCGGAAACGGTAGGGGGGCCGGCCGAATTCTTTAAGCAGCTCCGCCGAAGGGCGCTTTTCCCCCCTGTACAGTACGTCCCGCTCCCCTATCAGGGCCCCGGCAAGGTAAGACAGGGGGGTCAGATCCCCCGAAGCGCCCACGGACCCTTCCTGGGGAATCAGGGGGAGTATATCCTTTTCGATAAAGAACGCCATAGCCTTAAGCAGTTCCATGCTGACCCCGGAATAGCCCTGGGAGAGGGTGTTGAGCCGCACTATCATGACGGCCCTGACGGTTTCTTCGTCAAAATAGGCCCCCAGGCCGCAGCCGTGGTAACGGCTTAGATGAACCGGAAGATCCATGTAATGATCGGGGGAAACGGTTTCCGTGCAGGAATCGCCGTAGCCCGTGGTAACCCCGTAAATGCCGCCGTGTTCCGCCAAGGCCTCATCGAGGAAACGGGCGCCGCCGTCGATTTTTTCGGAGAATTCCGGTGAAGTATCCAAAACTACGGTCCCGGATCTTTTCGCCGCCGCCGTCAAATTTTCTATGGTGAGTTTTTCCCGGCCTATCCGCAGCATCCTTAGTTTTCCTGGTGTATCAAATCTAAATAGGCTTTAAGCGCCCGTCTGGTCGAGTCAAAGGCCAGATCATCAAGCTTTACATCGGCGCTTTTGATAAAGCGCAGTCCCGCAAGTTCATCCGTGTCGATGTGCAGATCCGCTTCGCTTAAGTCCGGCGCGTCGAGAAAAAAGAACATATCGCAGGTGTTATAGGTTACGCCTTTGTAGGGATAGGTATTGGGGAAGGACGCAAAAAGTTCGCAGTTTCCCGCCTTCTCGGCGGCGGGATCATCCCCGGGCCCGGCCCGGCGAAGTACGCCGAAACTGCCGACCAGGGGCCCCGGATCCCA
>JAISRD010000264.1 GCA_031273835.1 Treponema sp.
TCGGGAAGGACCCCGCCGGCCAGGATGGTGATAATTGAGCCGTCCCCCAATTCGACGGTTATCCTGGCCGATGAAAGTTCCGGGGCTTCGGCGCCGGAAATAAAATAATCACCCTGGACATCAAAGAGCCCCTTAACCCATTCGGCGGCCTTGGCCCCGTCGGGTTTTCTCCGGTCCCCCTCAAAAACCCAGGTGTCGCCGCTGCGGGCAAGTACATAATCCTCATCGTCTTCGCCGTTCTTAAGGGGGCTTACCCTGAGGCGCTGCACCGAGGAAGAAAGATCGTCCCTGAACAGCCTGAGATTGTACCAGGCGGTATCGGCGCCGTTCACATAGGTGGCGATGAGCCTGTCCCCGGAACGGAAGCCGTTTTCACCGTTGTTCCGTAAAAAGACTTCCCGGCCCGAACTGTCGTCGGCGCCGATGAGGAGATCCAGCAGGGGAACCGTCCCGGCCCCTCCCCGTATGATAAGCCGGGAAGCCCCCTCGGGAAGGAGGCCCAGTTCTTCGTGGGAAGCGGGGGAAGAGCCCCGCAGGGGAAAGGCCCCCTTTTCGCTTAGTATCCTGAAAATATCGTCAACCCGGCCCTGTTTGGCCGGTACTTCCTGGCCCGATCCGAGCAGTGCGTACCACGCGTCGTTTTTCCGTATCAGCGAGAGGGGTTCCGCGCCGGGACGGATCACCTGAATTCTATCCGCCTCGTCCCGGGCCTCGCCGGAAAGCCAGGAAAAAGAGGCGTTCCGCTCGCTTACCCTTTGGGGATCAAAAACAAGGGTAAACCCGTAGAGTATCCCGAGAACTCCGGTCAAAACGGCCAGTATGGTTACTTTCTTTTTGTACGGCATCTTATACCACATCGGTATGCTCCTTTTTCGGCTTCCGCTTCAGGGCGCGGACTATTCCGAAGATGATCACCGCCAGGGGAAGGAAAAATACGTTGAGGATCTGGGCAAAAACCACGGTCCCCAGCCTTTTGGTTCTGTCGCTGATCCGGTCGAGCCTGGCCGCGTAGGAACGGCGGTTCCGCATCTCCGCAATATCATCGTCGCTGGAAAGCCAGTCGGCGGACTGGATCAGCAGATCGAGGTTGCGTTCGTTTTTGGAAACCTGGAACAGGGGGCCCGCCAGGTCCGAATCGCCGATAACGATTATCCGCGCTTCCCTGGGCTCCGCGGGCATATCGGGCAGTTCCTCGGCCTCCGGGCCGGGTATTTCGGTGTTTGACGGAATAATGGATTCCGCCGGGTCAAAAAATTCCCCCGCCCCCGGGAGTCCGCCCCGCCGGGGCTTTTCGGCCCCCTCAAACCAGCTGGGGAATTTTCCCTCCAGCGCGGCGGCAAGCATTTTCCGGCCCCTGGTTGCTTCCTGTTCCGCGGTAAACTGTCCGCTCATTTCGGGGAGGACCGCGAAATCCCTGGTGGCAAGCCAGGCTTCGTCCGAACTAAAAAGAAGTTCCTCCCCCTTAACTTCCCCCGATTCGGGGAGGGTAAACATAAGGGGGCTCGGCCAGAACAGATCGGGCCCCACCGTGCCGGAACTGACGGCGTGGTCCTGGTTACCCAGGGCCTCGAACCAGTAGGAGTATTTCAGCGCCACCACTTCGCCTGAGTACCTGTCCTGATAGGGGAAGATGAGGCCGCTGCTGTCCATGGCAAGGGAGGGCCCCACGGTGGCCCCGTAAAAGGAGATCATCGCAAGCAGCCCCTTGTCGGTCATAAGCCGGGCTTCCCAGGTGTTCATAAAATCGACGGCCACGCTTTCCACCGCAAAGAGGACCCGCCCTCCCAGCTGGATGTAACGGTCTATGCGGTAAAGGTCGTATTCTTCCAGGGCTTCCACCCCTCCCAGCACGAAGAGGGCCGGCAGGGTGTCGGGGATTTCCTCGCCGGGGCGTATGATCTGCACCGAATAGCCGGATTGTACCAGGGCCTGATTGAGGTAGCCGTAAAAACGCTCCCAGGACTTTTCCGGGTCGGCGCTGATAACGCCCAGTTCCCGCTTTTTCCCGGAGGACAGCGAGCGTATGCGGCTGGTAACGTCGTATTCCAGGGTTTCCGGGGAATATACCAGGGGAAGGACCTCGTAACGGTTAAGGTACTCGATCACAATGCCTGAATAGACCATGGTGATGCTCGCCTCGTCCTGGCCCATATTGGAAAGCTGCTGGGGCAAAAGGCCGTAACGTTCAGCGTCCTGTCTGTAGCTTCCCTTTGAGGGGTCCCTGACAAAGACCTTGATCTTCCCCCGGGACCGGGAAGCGTATTCCCGCAGTATGTCGGCGATCTCCCCCGGTGTGGGATCGATGGAAGTGAGTTTTCCCGAAACATAATAGGTGATCCGCACTTCCTCGTCGATTTCCCTGTGGAGCTTCGCGGAAACCGGCGAAAGGGTATAGGTGCGGCTTTCCGTCAGATCCAGCCGGGCCCAGATTTTCCGGCTTAGAAGCAGGAGCAGGACCATGACGGCCATGCTGAGCAGGGTTATGATTATATGCTGTCTTTTAGTCATCCCCTACCTCCATTTCCTGAAAAGGATCACCTTCGTATTGAGGAACAAAAACAAGACGGTGATGATGATAAAAAAGGCCAAATCCCTTGAGTCTATGATACCCTTGGAAAAACTTTCAAAATGGAACGAAAGGGAAATAAAATTACAGAAATCCGCCAGGAACGCGGGTAGGTCAAAACTTATGGCAAATTGATTTATCAGCATGGTTACCAGCAGGACCGCGGCGCTTCCCAGAAAGGCCCCCGCCTGATTTTTGGAGAGGCTTGAAAGCAGCAGGCCCAGGCCCGACGCGGAGGCCCCCAGAAGCAGGGCTCCGGCGTATTCCCCGGCAATAACCCCGATATCAAAGTCCCCCAGGGGCAGTATGCTGAGGGGAACCGGCAGGCTTAAGAGGAGGAGCGCCGCCACCACCCCAAGGCAGGAAAGGAATTTTCCCAGCACCAGGTCCCATTCGGAAAAGGGCAAGGTAAGGAGCAGTTCTATGCTTCCCAGGCTCCGTTCCTCCGCCCAGCTTTTCATGGTTATCATGGGTATGATCACGATAAACACGATGGGAAAGGAGGCGAAATAGGAACGGAAACTCGCCAGGTTCATGGTGAAAAAACGCTGGATATAAAAAAACCAGATTGAGCAGAAGAGGATAAAAAACAGGGTAACGCCGTAAAAGGCCGGGGAATTGGAAAGGGTATAGAGCTCTTTACGGGCAAGGATCAGGGCTTTTTGCAGTTTCATGGTTGTTCTCCGTCTTCGTTTTTAGTAAGCGGCCGGCCAGCGGCCTCGTCCCTGGTAAGTTTTACAAAAATATCCTCCAGGCTGAGGCGGCGGCGGTTCATGCTGAGTATTTTAAGGCCCTCCGCCACGGCCCAGTCAAAGATACGCTCGCCCTCCGCGTCGGGGAGGAAGATGCTTACGTCGTACAACCCCTCCGAGCGATCTTTTTCCCGTATTACCGGTTCCGCCGCGGCCGGATCGGAAACAAGGCGGCCGCACTTTTCCCTTAGGTCCCCGCCCTTCAGGGTAAGTTCCCACCGGTCCCCGCCCTTGAGGGTCCGGGCGATTTCCTCGGGCCGCCCCTGGGCGGCTATTTTTCCCTCGTTGAGGATCAGCACCTTTGAACAGACCGCCTCCACCTCCTGTAAAATGTGGGTGGAGAGTATCACGGTTTTACGCTTTCCCAGTTCTTTTATCAGCGAGCGGATTTCGATGATCTGGTTGGGGTCCAGCCCCGAGGTGGGCTCATCGAGGATCAGCACCGCCGGATCGTGGAGGATAGCCTGGGCCAGCCCTACCCGCTGTTTGTAACCCTTGGAAAGGGTCTCAATCAGCTTGGACCGCACCCCCTTGAGGGCGCAGGCCTCGATGCCCGCTTCCACCGCATCCTTACGCCGGGAAACGGGGACAAGCCGGGCCGCGGCCATGAAAGACAGGTATTCCTCCACGGTAAGGTCCCCGTAGACGGGTACGCTTTCGGGAAGATAGCCGGTACGTTTCTTTACCTCCACCGGATCTTCCTCCACGGAGAAGCCCTCCACCACGGCCCGGCCCCTGGAGGGAAAATGGTACCCCGTGAGTATCTTCATAACCGTGGTTTTTCCCGCGCCGTTGGGGCCGAGAAAGCCCAGTACCTGATCCTGACCGACGGTAAAGGATACATCCTTCACCGCCTCAAAATCACCGTAACGCTTGGTGATGTTTTGAACCTCTATCACAACAAAACTCCCTTGTTGAAATTACCGCTCCCCGGCGGAATTACCGTCCTCTCCGTCAATAAAATCTATGGGAAATACCATGCGGTCCCTGGTCAATACCGTTTCGGGAAAAACACGCTGGGCTTCCTTGAGCAGCCCCTTAAGGTTATACTCGTTGTACCGGGGGCTGTAGTGGATCAGGGCCAGTTTCCGTATCCCCCCGGCGGCGGAGGCGATTCGGGCGGCCTGTTCCGCGGTCATGTGCTTTTTTTCCCGGGCGCTCTCCTCCAGGTCTTTTTCGAACATCCCCTCGCAGACAAAGAGATCGGAACCGGCGACTTCCCCTGAAATTTCGGGAAAAGCAAGGGTATCGGTAACAAAGCTGAATTTCCGCCCCGGACGGGGTTCTCCCAGCACTTCCCTGGGGTGTACGACCCTGCCGCCGGGGGTACTGACATTTTCCCCCGACTGGAGCCGGGCCCACAGGGGGCCCCGGGGAAGGCCCAGCGCTTCGGCCCTTTCGGGGTGGAAGATACCCGGCCTGCCCTCTTCCTCCAGGGTATAGCCCAGGCAGGGTTTGGTATGCCGCAGGGGAAAAGACCGGACCCGGAACCCCTCGCCCTGGTGCACGACGCCGGCCTCCGGGATTTCCTTTACCACAATTTCATAGTTTATGTACATATCCAAAACCCGGCGGCTTGTTTCTATATACTCGGCGATACGGGGGGGGCCGTAGATATACAGGGGATCGCCCCGGTCAACCTGGGAAGAAAGCATGAGGAGACCCGGTATGCCGGTAACATGATCCGCATGGGTATGGCTGATAAAAATCGCCGATATTTTCTTCCAGCGGAGGTTAAGCCGCCTCAGGCTTACCTGAGTTCCCTCTCCGCCGTCAAATAAAAAAAGTTCCCCCTCACGCCTTAACAGCACCGAAGTCAAATGACGGCCCGGCAGAGGCATCATCCCTCCGCAGCCGAGAATAAAGGCTTCAAGATTCATCGGAATACAGTATATCCGGTAAGGGTCAGGAGGTACAATACTTAAGCTTCAACCATTTCCGCTTGCTTACTGGTTTTCCCTGCGGATAAAATCCCGGTACTTTTCGGGATCGCTTTTGAAGGCCACAATCGGCGAGGGGGGGCTTGTTTTGGCAAGGGCATTGGCGGCCTCAAAGAGAAGCCGTTCCGCATCAATGAGCCGTCCCGACCGGGAGGAGATTCCCACGCGCAAGCCCTCCCTGACACCGGAAGTATCCCCCAGGGCCTTGATAATCCGGGAATGGAATTCCTCGGCCTTTCTGATGCCCTGCTTCAGATCCGCGCCGGGAATGATGACGGAAAGGCCCTTTTTCCCTTTGACAAAGGTCAGATCCTTAAGGTTAAAGAATTTAACCGCTTCGGCGGCAAAGCTGTTGAACAGTTCCTCGGTACAGTCGACTTTTTCGTCCCATTCCGCGAGGAGTACCGTAAGGTCCTGTTCCGACGCAGCGCAGCGGTGAATTTCCGACGCAAGCCTGTCCTTGGTGTACTCTTCCCAGCCTATGTTGCCCCTGGGCGAATAGAGACCCTCGGGCCCCGCCGTTTTCGCCTTCTCTTCTTTATCCTCGGGCAGTTCAAGCTCTATCTCGTCAAGAAAATCATCCGGAAGCGGATCCTCCTCCGCCTCCGTCCCTTCCTCAAGCCCGAAGTCCCCGCCGTTTCCGGTATCGTCAAAGTCCCCAAAGTCCCCAAAGTCAAAGTCCTCCGGGTCCCCTCCGGGAGCTTCCCCCTTATCCGGCTCCTCAAAGAACGACGGGCCGTATTCATCCGTGAAAGCGGAATCGTCAAAAGAAGATCCTGAGGGTTCCTCGACCCCGCCTGAGGGGGCCGCGCGGGTAGCACTCTCCCCCGCTTCCTCCGCCGTTTCAGGGCGCTTACCCGAAACCGCCTCGAGCAAAAAGGCAATGAACGAAAGGGTCAGGGCCGCTAAGACGGCCATGAGGGTTTGTTTGAGCACCGTTATAAAGTAGGGATAATCTATGATGTTGTTCTGGCTGTAGATATTGACGTTGCGGAAATTCCG
>JAISRD010000063.1 GCA_031273835.1 Treponema sp.
GATACGGTGGCGATGAAGGGCAGCGGTTTTAAGGTCAAGGTACGCCCGGGGGAAAGGGTAAACGCCGGAACCCTTATCTGCGAGGTAAACCTCAAAAAGCTGGAAAAAGCCGGTTATGCCCCCCATACGGCGGTACTGTTGACCAACCTCAATGGGTTTAAGCTTATAGAAACCTTTCCCGGCAGCGCCGTCGCGGGAAAAACGGCGGTCTTCCGTTACCTGAAAACCGCATAGGCGGAAGTTCCGACACATAGGCGGAAGCTCCCTTGAGTAATTCCCTTAAGTTTGGTATATTCCTCGATTATGCAGGCTAAACGAACCCCCGGTGAACGGATCATTGAACTCTGTAAGACCTATTCGATCAACAGGCAGGCCCTGGCTGAACGGAGCGGCCTTGACGCCGAGCTTATACGGCGCATCGAGGAGGAGGGCCATATCCCCGACCTTGCGCCGCTTTTGAAGATCTCCAGGGCCCTGGGGGTACGGCTTGGGACCCTCCTGGACGACCATGAGGAGCTGGGCCCGGTGCTGACCCGCAGGGGGAACGCCGCCGAAACCGTCCGCTTTATTACCGGCGGGGAAGTTTCAGCCGGCCCAAGGGATGGGGCGGGTGAGGGGGGGCACCGTTTCCAGGCCCTGGCCGCGGATAAGGGGGGCCGTCATATGGAGCCCTTTATCGTGGATATACGAAAAGATTCGGAACAGCCCAAATCATCCCATGAGGGGGAAGAGTTCATCTATGTATTGGAAGGGGCCATAACGGTGGATTACGGTAAAGATACCTATACGGTCAACCGGGGGGATTCTATCTACTACGACTCAATAGTGCCCCACCGGGTAACTTCGGAAACGGACGCCCGCATCCTCGCGGTAATATACACTCCGGCATGACGGCGGGGGTAACGGAATGACCTATCTGGAAACAACCCTCGGCTCGCTCCTCCGGCAGAAGGCGCGGCAGCAGCCGGCCCATGATTTTATTGTTTATGCCGACAGGGATCTCCGCTGGACCTACGGGGAATTCGACAAGCGGGTGGATGATCTTGCCCGGGGCCTCCTGGCGGCGGGCCTGCAAAAGGGCGATCACGTGGGGATCTGGGCCACCAATGTGCCCGATTGGAATACCCTGCTCTTTGCCGCCGCCCGTGCGGGGATGATCTTTGTTACGATCAATACGGGTTACAAACTCCATGAATTAGAATATGTCCTTAAACAGTCGGATCTCAAATGCCTCTTTGTTATCGACGGATGGAGGGATTCCGACTATGTGTCCATGGTCTACGAGCTTGTCCCCGAACTCAAGACCGCCCCGCGGGGCTTTCTCAATTCGGAACGTTTTCCCTTTCTTAAAAGCGTGGTCTATATGGGGCCCCAGAAACACCGGGGTATGTTCAACATGAACGAGATACTCCTTTTGGGGCAGCATACCGGCGAAGAAGAGATCCTCAGGATAGAAGCCCGAAACGATACCGACGATGTGGTGAATATGCAGTACACCTCGGGAACCACGGGCTTTCCCAAGGGGGTGATGCTCACCCACCGGAACATACTTAACAACGGGCTGGGCATCGGGGACAACCAGCGCTTTAGCGAAAAGGACATCGTGTGCCTGCCCGTGCCGCTGTTCCACTGTTTCGGGCTGGTGCTGGGAATGATGGCGGTTATCACCCACGGCGCCACGGCGGCCATGGTGGAATGGTTCGATCCCCTGCTGGTGCTTGCCACAATACAGAAAGAAAAATGTACCGCCGTTTACGGGGTTCCCACCATGTTCATCGCCGAGCTTAACCACCCCATGTTCAAGATGTTCGATCTTTCAAGCCTGCGGACGGGTATCATGGCGGGTTCCCCCTGTCCCATTGAGACGATGCGGCAGGTTATCGATCTTATGCACATGAAGGAAATAACGATCTGCTACGGCCTTACCGAATCTTCGCCGGTAATGACCCAGACCCGTTATGACGATACGCTGGAAATAAAGGTGGAAACCGTGGGCAGGGAACTGCCCGGCGTGGAAGTAACCATACGGGACCCCGAAACCGGTGAGGAATGTCCTGTGGGGGTCCACGGCGAATTTTGCTGCCGGGGCTATAACACCATGAAGGGTTACTACAAAATGCCCGAGGAAACCGCCAAATGTATTGATGAACGGGGGTGGCTCCATTCGGGGGACATAGGGGTCAAGGATGAAAGCGGCTGTTTCCGCGTTACCGGGCGCATCAAGGATATGATCATCCGGGGGGGGGAAAATATCTATCCCAAAGAAATTGAGGATTTTCTCTATACCATGCCGGGCATCAAGGACGTACAGATTATCGGGGTACCCAGCGAAAAATACGGCGAAGAGGTAAGCGCCTTCGTCATACTCCACCCGGATGCGCAGATAACCGAAGAGGATGTAAAAGATTTTTGCCGGGGACAGATCAGCCGCTTTAAGATACCGAAATATGTCTTTTTTACCGATGGTTTTCCCCTTACTCCCAGCGGCAAGATACAGAAGTACCTCCTTCGGGAAGATGGGGCTAGACGGATCGCCGGGCAGGAAACCCGGACCGGCGTGTAAACCGCGTAAAGTAAAAGTAAGAATTCCAGCCGGCAATATGTTATATTGGGTAGGGTGAAGCCGGATTTTTTTAAAAAAGCGGCCGCTGTACAAAGCGTCCTGCTCCCCATTGTCTTGGCCGTCCTCCTCTCGGCGGCAAGTTTTACGCCCATTGTTTATTCGTTTTTCCGCCTTTCCAATAACCATTACACGGAAGTCCATGTTGATTTGGGGACGGATGCCCCGCTGTATGTTAAAAAGGGCTTTTCAGAGACGGACAAGGGGGTCTCCGCCTCTTATTTGAAGGATTCCGATTCGGCTTCCGGTCCCTGGCGGCTGTACCACGGCTTCGGCCCCAGGGATACCGCCGCTCCGGTGAAGCGCGCCCCGCTGGAGGGCCTGCCTCAACGGTTCTTTTTGGACCCCAGGGGCAGCGGGGAACAGGAGTTCGCCTTCGCGGTTCCCTTTTTTCTAAGCGCCGAAAAAAAAGAAAAAATCACCCGTACCACACCGGGTCTCTTTCTTAATTCCATAGGCGATAACTGGGAGATCTACCTTAACGGTACCCTTGTCGCCCGGGAGCTGCACCTTGACGCTGCGGGAAAGATACGTTCCCACCGGTCCTGGCGTTATCCTTTTTTCCCCCTGGAAAGGAATATGTTCAAAGAAGGGGAGAATTTGCTGGCCTTCCGTATTGTGGGGGACCCCACCAGCGAAAGTACCGGCTTTTTCTACGGGGCCCCTTATTACATAGATGATTATGCCGCCATACTGAACGACCATGCCGAATATCCGATTTTCTTTCTCTGCGGCATATATCTCTTTATGGCCGTCTATCATGTGCTTCTGTATATGATGCACCCTGAAAGCCGCTACTATCTTTTCCACAGCGTTGTTTCCGTTATTTTAGGACTGTACTTTCTCTTCCGTTCCAATGTGATATACAGGTATATCCCCGATTCCGCCATTACCACCAGGGTTGAATATACGCTGATCTTTACGCTTATCCCCTTCTTCGGCATATATTACGATGATTTCAGTGAACAAAAGAGCCCGCTTATTACCAAAGCGGTAATGGCCATCAGTATTTTTCTTGCACTGCTTCAGGCCGTCATGCCCCTTCCCTTCGGAGACGATGTCCTTACGGTATTTCAGATCCTGTCCCTTCTCTTTGTCGCCTACCTTATGATCTACGACGTGGGATACAGGACCCTTTTCAGGGGATACCGGAAATGGAAACAAAACTATTCAAGCGCTTCTTTTTGGAATTTTATGGCAAATTTTATCAAAAGTCCGGTGGGCAATTTTTTTGTGGGCATCGTTTTTCTTGTTGTTTCCGGGGTGTTTGACGTTGTTGATTCGTTATTCTTCAAATGGGGCTTTGTGGCCACCCGTTATTCCTTCTTTATTTTTACCATAGGAACCTCCCTGATACTGGCAAGGGATTTTGCCAGGCTGCATAATAAACTTGCCTCGGCCATAACGGAATTGGAATGGGCCAATGTGAACCTTGAAACCAAGATTCACAACAGAACCAGGGAACTGGAGATCCAGACAAAAAAAGCCAAGGCCGCTTCCCGGGCCAAGGGCGAATTTTTGGCCCGCATAAGCCATGAAATAAGAACTCCCCTTAATGCGATCATAGGCCTTTCGGAAATAGAACTGCAAAAAAAATTTGAATCCTCCGAAACCGAAGAAAACCTGGGGACGATTTACAATTCCGGTTCCATGCTTCTGTCCATTATCAACGAAATTCTTGATATCTCGAAGATAGAAGCGGGCCGCTTTGAATTAAGTTTGGCGGAGTACAGCATTGAAAGCCTCATCGCCGACGCTGTAAATTTAAATCTTTACCGGATAGCGTCAAAGCCCCTGGTTTTTGAGTTGAAGGCCGGCGAGGACCTTCCTTCCCGGCTCCTGGGGGATGAACTGCGGGTAAAGCAGATACTTAACAATCTCCTTTCAAACGCCTTTAAGTACACCAACGAAGGCAAAGTCGTCCTCTCCGTGGCCTGTGAAAAACCGGACTCCCAGTCAGGACGGAAGGTAACCCTCCGTTTTTCCGTTTCCGATACCGGGGTCGGCATCAAAGCAGAAGATATAAACAAACTCTTTGACGATTATACCCAGCTTGATTACCGGTCCGACCGGCCGGTGGAGGGGAGCGGCCTGGGGCTGGCCATTGCGATGGGCCTTGCGAAAAAGATGGACGGTACGATCACGGTGGAAAGCGAATTCGGCCGGGGTTCTGTGTTTACCGCCGTCATTGTTCAGGAGGATACCGGCGCCGGGGCCATAGGCAGGATCGCCGCGGATAACCTGGGGAACATTCGTTTTTTCCGGAATCTGCGTACAAAGAACGCGGGGCTCCTCCGCAAACCCATGCCCTACGGCAGAGTACTGGTGGTGGATGACTTTAAATCGAACCTCGCCGTTACCAGGGGACTCCTCACCCCCTATCAAATCTCCGCCGACTGCGTATTAAGCGGGCCGGAGGCCGTTGAAAAGGTCAAGGCGGTAGAAGCGGGCCGCACGGCGCCCTACGATCTGATATTCATGGATCACATGATGCCTGGCATGGACGGTATTGAGACGGCGCGGATCATACGGGGCTTGGGCGGCGCCTTTGCCGGCAAGGTCCCGATAGTCGCCCTTACCGCCAATGCTTCGGCGGGAATGACCGATCTTTTTGCTTCGGAGGGCTTTAACGGTTTTATCTCCAAGCCCATCGATCTTTGGCTTCTTGACGGAATCCTCAATCAGTGGATACGGGACAAACATCCCCAGGAAGCGGCGGAGGCCGAAGCGGCGGCAAAATCCGCCGCCGCCGGGCAGGGCGGGGACCCTTTCGGGGATATTTCCGGCCTCTACATAGAAGGGCTTGATATTGCCGGGGGGGTTGAACGTTACGGCGGATTAAAGGCTTATCTGGAAATTACCGGCGCATTGTGCGCCCAGGCGGAAAGCGTGGTTGAACAGCTCCGGGATCCCCGGCGGGATCTTGCCTCCTATGCGGTGGCGATACACGGGGTTAAGGGTTCCCTTTTCGGTATCTGCGCCCCGGAACTGGGGGGAAAAGCAGAACTGCTGGAAAGGGCCGCCAAAGCGGGGAGCCTGGAAACCATTCTCGAAAAAACCCCGGAATTTATACGGCAATTTGAAGAACTGGTGCTAAAGCTGAAAAAGCTGGAACCGGGTCAAAAGGAAAAGAAGGGCCGGAAAGCAAAACCCCCGGAAGAGTCGCTTGCCGAACTGCTGAAAGCATCCGGGGAATTTAATCTGGACAAAATGGAAAGTATTATCAATACCCTGGCGGAATACGATTATGATTCGGGGGGTGAAATTGTCCCCTGGCTTCAGAATAAATTACGGGACCTGGAATACGGCGATATTATAGAACGTCTTTCAGGCGTCATCGCGGGCTGATTGTCCGCATCCTGTGTAATGAGGCACCGCTTCTATCCCGTTCCGCCACTTCTTCAGCCGCTCCTCTGTAATCTTGCCGCCCGTTATGTTTTTTAAACTCCCCAGAGCCTTTCCCAATATCATATAGGCTTGGTGGTTTTTTTAGGGGAGCCTCGTACCGTGAACCTGGCTTACACCCAGGCAGGCGCAGAGTTCCCGATAGTTTTCCCCGGTAACGCCCCCCCCGGGGAGTATCCCGATGCGGCCCGCCGCTTCCTCAACGAGGGTTTTGATTTTTTCCCGGTTATCCCAGGCGCTTGAGGAAGCGTCGGGGGAGCCCCTGGCTAAGATGCGGCGGAAGCCCTCTCCGGCGAGCCAATGAAGGCTCTGGATCTGTTCTTTTGAGGGGCCGGAATTTCCCCCCCCGCCCCGGATATGATCAAAGGCCATGTGGAATACGGCGTCCATACTTCCCGCGGCCTTGAGCAGCCTGCGTATCCTTTCCGTATCAAGCGATCCCGTTTCGGTCAGGCAGCCAAATACAACCCCGTCGCTTCCCAGGTCCTTAAAAATCCCGATGTCCCGGAACATCATCTCCGTTTCATGGCGGTCGTAGACAAAATCGCCGCCCCTGGGCCGGACCATGCTTACAACGGTTATCCCCGCCTTATGACAGCGGGCGATAACGTTCTCCGCTACCCCGTAACTCACCGAGGTTCCCCCGGCGGCCATATTGTCGCAGAGTTCCACCCGGTCAATTCCATCGAAAGTATCAATCCCGTTGATTCCAGCGGTTTTACCAATCCCCTTATCCCCAAGGGAGATAAGCTCGTCTATGCGGGTTCCGTTTTCTATGCAGATTTCAAGGGTTATGCCGTTTTTCATATCTCGTATATAAACCGGGCTATGGGCATGCGCCGGCCCATGCCGAAGGCCCTGGGGGAAACCTTAAGCACCGGAGGGGCCTGTCGGCGCTTAAATTCGGCCCTGGCGGCGGTTTTTATGATCCGCTCCGCCAGGGCCCTGTCATGGCCCAGACGGGCGATTTCGCCGGCCGAAAGATTTTGAAACAGGTAGGCCTTGAGTATTTTGTCCAGCACTTCATAGGGGGGAAGGCTGTCCTGATCCTTCTGGTTGGGCCTCAGTTCCGCCGAAGGGGGTTTGTCAATGATCGCCTGTGGGATGATTTCCCCCTCCCGGTCATTGATCCGCCGGCAGAGGGCGAAGACCTCGGTTTTGAACACGTCTCCAATGGGTCCCAGGGCCCCGTTGGTATCCCCGTACAGGGTACAATAGCCCATGGCAAGTTCGCTTTTGTTTCCCGTGGTAAGGAGCATGGAATCGAACTTGTTGGAAAAGCCCATTAAAAGGGCGCCCCGTATCCGGGCCTGGAGGTTTTCCTCGGCGATGTCAAAGGGCCGTCCCTCAAAAACGCCCTCCAGGGTTTTCAGGTAGGCGCCGAATACATCCTCTATGGGGAGAATTTCATAGCGGCAGCCCAGGCGGGCGGCCAGTTCCGCGGCGTCGTCCCTGGAACCCTGGGACGAAAAACGGCTGGGCATACTGAAACAGGTGATCCGTTCCCTGCCGGCGGCCTTTACCGCCAGGTACGCCGCCAGGGCGGAATCAATGCCCCCCGAAAGACCCAGGTGGGCCCGTGAAAAGCCGCATTTGACCATGTAGTCCCGAATTCCGTGGACCAAGGCGTCTTCCAGCGTATCCAGTTCTTTGGCGGAAAGCCCGACGCCGTAGGGATCGTCCTCCTGGCCGGGATCTTCTTCAGGCGGGGCCGGGGGCCGGGCCCCGGCGCTGTCCCACAGGACCAGATCTTCCTCGAAGGCCCTGGCTTTGTTCCGCTTAGTCCCGGCCCCGCTGAGGACCGCCGCGCCGCCCCCCAGGCTGATAAAGGAACGGCCGTCAAAGATGATCGAGTCGTTTGCCCCCACGGCGTTAATATACACCAGGGGGATGCCCCCGCGGCGGCTTAAGCGGCCCGCAAGCCGCTGTCTTACCTTGAGTTTTCCCGCGTAGTAGGGGGACGCCGAGGGTACGCAAAGCAGGGTGATGCCCCGGTCCATCAGTTCCCGTACGGGATCACGGACATAGCGGGTACCGGGAGTTTCGGTTTCCCTCCATACGTCCTCGCAGACGGCAACGCCTATCCGTTCGCCCTTCCACTCAAACACGGGCCAATCGGCGGCGGGTTCAAAATTCCGGGCTTCATCAAAAACATCATAGGTGGGAAGCAGGGTCTTGATCTGTTCAAACGCGAGTTTTCCGTTAAGTATGATCCCGTAGGCGTTAACCAGGGCCTTGCCGCCCTGCCTGACATTGCGGTTTACATAGCCCACCCCGCAGGCGATTTCCTGAGGCAGTTCACGCTGGAGCAGCCTGAGGGATTGTATGTTGAATTCCGCAAAACAATCCTGATCCAGAAGATCCATGGGGGGATAACCGCAGAGGGCAAGTTCGGGGAAAAGCACCAGCTCCGCCCCGGCCTTTTGGGCCTTCTCCGTAAAGTCCCTGACCTTTTTACGGTTTCCCGAAAAATCCCCGATAAGGGAATTTATCTGTGCTATGGCAAGGCGCATAACTTATGTTACGGAAAAATGGTCGGCGATAATAGTACGCCAATCCGCCCGCTGTTCCGTATTTTCCCATTCAAGAATTTTTTTAATGGTAAAATTTTTCCCCGGATTTTGAGGATCGGCGAAGCGTACAATGCCGAACCTGCCGCCTCCTATATAGCTTATCACATCCCCCTGTTCCAGGGTTTCGGTTTCGGATACTTTTGCCAGGGCGCAGTCAAAATGGATAGGCTCTCCGCTGTGTTTATCCGTTACGGCCGAGTGAATGTCCTTTATGGGCTTGCCGCAGCAGGCGCAGTCGGGACAGGGCAGGGGATCGGTGTTGTATACAGGCGGAACCCAGCGGGATTTTTCGCGGGGAATTCCGGCGTTTCTGCGGGTATCCCCCCTGGAAGCGTTCCACGGATCGCCCTTGGGCCTGCGGGCGTCGATTTTCTCCTGGCCGTGCCGGCCGGGACGCCGCCGGCCCCTGTTATCTCCCCTTCCGCTCATTGTCTTTTCCCTCCCCAGGTTCCGCCGCGGAGCCCGGCCCGGCGGGCGGGCGGAATTTAACAGCGGTGATTTCATTGCTCAGTATCATGGCTATGCGCTGTATGGCCCCGTGCAGGTACTCCTCGTCGTTTATTTTTTCCCTCAGGGAAAAAATTCGCGCCGTGTCGGCTGCTTCTCTATTGAGTTTATCGGGCCATTTTTTAAGGGGAAAAATATCCCCCTCTGACAAGGTCATTGGATCTCCATAAAGGCCGATTCAAGGTGGGTAACGGTTTCGGAATTTAAAAACACCACATCAAACCTAACCGGCCTATCACTATATTCTCGATGGGATGAAAGAAAATACTTAGCTGTTTCTATGATCCGCCTTTGTTTTTTTCTGTCTATCCCGTACTCTAAATCTTCCGGCCCGCCGGCGGGCCAGTTTTTTACCTCAACAAAAACGACCGTTTCCCCGTCCAGGGCAACCAGGTCTATTTCCCCGGTTTTCCAGCGGATATTTCTATCCATAACGCGCAGCCCCGCTTGTTCAAGTACGGCGGCGGCCCGGTTTTCCCCCTCAAGGCCCTTTGTACGGCTGGTCATTTTACCGTAATTTTTTTGGGGTCCAGGGCATGGGCGATAAAAAGGCTCTTTTCGTTCAAAAGATCGATGAGAGAGCCCTCGTCATTTTTAAAGATCTTGCCCTGTTCATCAATAAGGATACGTATTTTAGGCCGAAGCTGGGCGTCGCCCTGTATTTCGACAACCCTGGCGACGGCGCCGCTGTTAAGCATTATTACCGAGCCGATGGGGTAAATACCCATAATTTTGATAAAGGCCTTAAGCACCGCGGGGTCAAAGCGGCTGGAATTGTCCGAGAGGAGGTTCTTCATAGCCTGATAGCCCATCATGGAATTGCGGTAGGGCTTTTCGCTCACCATGGCTTCAAAGGCGTCGGCCGCCGAAACGATACGGGCCCCCATGGTAATATCCGCCCCGGAACTGCGCCGGGGATAGCCCTGGCCGTCAAGCCGTTCATGGTGCTGCAGGGCGACGAGGCCCACAGCCTCAGGGTAAAGCAGTTCCCTGACGATGATCTTGTAGGAATGAAGAGGATGGGTCTGCACATACCGTATCTCCGCCCCGGAAAGCCCGCCGGATTTACCGGCTATTTCCCTGGGGAGCCGCAGCATGCCTACATCGTGGAGCAGCGCCCCGGTAACCAGCTGCATCAGCTTGGGATTGGGGAACTTCAGCTCCATGGCGATAAGGGCGGATAATATGGCCGTATTAACCGAGCTTTTGGCCATAACAAAGCCTGTAATCTCGCCGCCCAGGATGAACCCGATGATCTGATCCCGTTCTTCCCGTATCGCCTGGAGCAGTCTCTCGCTGAGGTTGTCCAGTGTCCGGGCTTCCACCGGAACGCCGGAACCCATGTACGAAAAAATCGAATCCAGTTTTTTGATTAGGCCCACATAACTGCGGTAGGCCCCATTTTCCTGTACGCCGGAAAGGGAAAGGGCGTCGTCCTTTTTTTCATTCGAAACGCCGGGGGAAAGTTCCGGCCCTCCGGCGGCCTGCGTTTCAGAGGCCCCCGCCGGTCCGCCGGCCGCTTCGGAGTTCTTGATCTTCCCATCGGTGGATACGCTGTCATAGCCCCATTTTATAAGATTATCGATGTCCTTTTTTCGTATCGCGATACCCGCGGGGACGAGGAGGCTTTCACCCTCAATATAAACAGGTTCAGAAAAGACCATTCCGGGACGAAGCGTATTTACGCCGATCGTTTTCATTTCCGTTCCTTTTCCAATACAAAAGCCAGTATCTTCGCCGCCGCTTCCCAGCACCAGGGGGGAATTTCCCCCGGTCCCGCCGCTTCCAAAAGGACGGCCAAAGCGGGATCTTCCACCACGGCGATGCCCGCTTCTCCGGCGGCGGCGATAATCCGCTCCGCTTCCCTGCCCTTCCCCGCGGCCAGTACCAGCGGCGCGGAGGGTCCTCCTTTTTCGGACCATGAAGGATCGTAGGCGACGGCCGCCGCTTTCTTCCCCTTAACCCCCATACTATACCGCTTCGTCGACGGACCGCAAGGGCTCGTTTTTGGAATCCGCGAAGGGAGACCAGTCCTGCAGGACGATCCTGCCGGGTTTGAGGGCGAAGAGCCCGGCAAATTCTTTTTTTACATCCCCCTCCGGAATGCCGGTGGGTATACTGAGGATCGCCCCGGCTGTTTCCGTTCCGGGCTTATCCAGAATGAAAAGCCAGCGCCGTTCTTCGGTTTTTTCCCCGCTGAGCCTGATATCCGCCGCAAAACGTTCCACCTCCGTCTGCCTGCCGGGCTTTTCCGCCAGCAGTATCCTTAAGGAAACGGTATAATCCGTATTTTCCCTGGAAAAGGAGAAGGGCAGAACCACCCAGCGAAGGCCGTTTTTTCCCGGCAGGGCGTTGAGGAACCGTAACAGCGGTTTTTTTGCCAGCAGTTCCGAAACCCCCGCGTTTATTTCGTCCCTGCCGGGAGGGCCCGCCCGGTTTTTCGGGCCCCGGGAGGGCGCCGTTTCGCCTGAGGAGTCCCCGGGGCTTCCCCCGCCGCCGCGCCGTCCGTCATGTTCACCGCCGCTTTCCCGCCCTCCGCCGGAGTCCCCGCGTTCTCCCCGTTCTCCGCCGTCCCTCAGGCGGTACGGCTCCGTCCTGTCGTCCCGGTTTTCCCTGGCGTCTTCCCCGTAACCCCCTATGGCCGCCGCATATTCCTCAAGCAGGTCCGCCCGCAGTTCCACGCCTTTACCGGCGGCGGC
>JAISRD010000106.1 GCA_031273835.1 Treponema sp.
CCCCTGCAGCGGGCCGAACTTGACGAAACCCTGCGGAACAGGTGGTTCAGGGATATTTCCGAACTTTTTCACGACCGCCGCTGGGACGGTTTGACCGGCGGGGAAGGTGAGGTACGGGAGCTTTTTTCTTTTTTCCTTCCCCCCCAGGGTTCCTTTGCCCTGCCTCCGGGTTCCCTGTCCGAAGGGGCGGACTGGGCGGTTATTCCGGGCCCCGATCCTCAAAGCAGGGGAGGGGCCTGGCTTGCCCTGCACACGGATCCCGGGGGCGGCAAAAAGGCGGCGCGTATACGGAAAGTGCTGGAGGATCTTACCCGGTAAGACACGGCGCAGGCCCGCTATCCCAGACTTCCCAAATAATCCGCAAGCCGCCTGTAGGTTTCGTTTACCGTGTTTTTCTTCGCGGGGTCCACATCGTCCCCAAGCTCGTCGATCAGTGCCTCAATACTGGCGATGCTTTCGTTAAGGCTGGTGTGGAAACCCCGGGAACAGCGGAACCAGTAATCCCCGCCGCCGCTTGAAAACAGGGTGATAAAACCCAGCTCCCGGGGTTCCCCCTGTTTCCGCTGTTTTGCCCCCCTGTCCCGCCCCGGTGAAGAAGTCCGGGGAAGTTTCCAGAGGACCGGACGGAGTATGAGGGGGATGGTTTCAATCAGGGAGCCGAGGCTTTCCGGGGAATGGGAATTGAAATGTTCCTTTCCCGGCCGGGTCTGCTCCGGGTCCCATTCCAGACGGGGGAGCAGGCTGAGTATGAGCGAAAGTTTTTCCCCCTTAAGGAGGGTGCAGGTTCCGCCCGCGGAACCCCGATCCGCACCGGGCATATCGAAGACTATGGTTCCCCGGAACGAAGCGTAACGGCTGTCGTCGCTTGAAATTTCGCCCCGTTCAAAAAGTTCCTTCAGGGCCGCGCACTTTTCCCAGGGCAGGGTAACGTGCTTTCTGTTTTTGATGGTTTCGATGGGAAAGATTTCATTCCCGATCTTGACGCTGTTGGTAAAGTCCCTGCCCCCCCGTTTCTTCCTGTCCGCCCCGTCCGCGCCTTTCCGGCCGGCGGCGGGTTTTTCCCCCAATTCTTCAAGGAGCAGGGGGCTTATCCTCTTGAGGATTTCCAGGGACAGGGGGCTTACCGACATGGCGTAGGTTCTGGTGGTACGGATTATTTCCCCCGCCACGATATAACGGGGATCCTCCCTGAACATCACCGAGCCGGGGTGGATCATGATCTTATCGGCGGTAAGGCTGCGGTACATTTCCCGCCCCTCCCTGACGCAGACGAACTGGATGAGCCCCCGGCCTATGCAGCACAGGTAATCTTCCACGGAACCCCCCGAAAGCAGGGGGATCTCCATGGCCGACACTATCTCTTCAAGCTGAGCCGTAACGTTGAGGATCTCCGCCATGGCCCGCTCGTCAAGGTAATTTTTTTCGCAGAACCTTTCCTTGTCCGCGGCGGCCTGGTAGGAATGGTAAAGCTTGAGGTAGGAAACAAAATCCCCCCGTGGGTCCCGGAAACCGTGATGGGCCCGGCGGGCGTCGGTTTCTTCCCCCGGCGGCAGTATGTAGGGGCTCTGGGTGGAAAGGAAGGCCGCGGCTATCACCGTCTCCCGTATCACCTGGGGATAACGGAGCAGGGCCTCCACGATGATCCGGGACTGCCGGGGGGCCAGGGGGAAGGCGGTCATCATCCTGCCGGTCCGCGAAAGGGTCCGGTCGCTTTCCAGGGCGTCCAGCAGGTTGAGGGTTTCAATGGCGGCGATGATCCCCTCCCTGCCGGGGGGGGAGATAAAGTCAAATTCCTCGTAGTTGGTTATCCCAAGGTCCGCCATGCGGAGTACCACCTCCGAGAGGTCGGTACGGTGAATTTCTTCGGTGGTAAACAGGGGGCGGCTTTCAAAATCCCTGCGGGTATAGAGGCGGTAACAACTCCCCTCCCTGGTACGGCCCGCCCGGCCCTTGCGCTGGTTTGCCGAGGCCTTGGAAACCGGGGCTTCCACCAGGCTTGAGGTAAAGGTCCGGGGGTTGTAGTAGTTGAGCTTGCTGAGGCCCGAATCGAGCACCGCGGTGATCCCGTCTATGGTTACCGAAGTTTCGGCTATGTTGGTGGAGATGACCACCTTGGTTTTCCCCCGTGGGGCTTCCTCAAACACCCTTTCCTGTTCTTCCCTGCCGAGCCTTCCGTAGAGGGGGATCAAATGGAGGTACTTTCCCGCGGGGCCTAAAGAGAGGGCCTTCATGCAGTCCTTGATCATCTTTTCGCCGGGAAGAAAAACAAGCATATCCCCGGGCCGCCTTTCGCTGATAAAACGCTCGGTGATGCTTCCTATCTTCGCAAGCAGGGCCTCCGCCGCGAGATTCCCCCCGCCGCTTCGCGGCCCCCCTTCCCGTCCGGGCCGCCCGCTGCCCGGACGGGAAGGGGGCGTTTTTTCGGGGGGAGCGGCGCCAATCAGGGGAGGATCGTAGACCAGCGTAACGGGAAAGGTCTGAGCGTCGATTTTCACCACCGGACATTCCCCCAGGTACTCGGAAAAAACCGAGGCGTTTATCGTGGCGGAGGAGATAATCACCTTGAATTCCTTCCGTTCCTCAAGGACCCGTTTTAAGAGGCCCAGGATAAAGTCGATGTTGAGGCTCCGTTCGTGGGCTTCGTCGATCACCATGACGGCGTAACGCGAAAGCCAGGGATCAAGCTTCATTTCCTGAAGGAGTATTCCGTCGGTCATGATTTTGATCTGGGTGGATTGATCGGTCCTGTCTTCAAAACGCATCTTGTAGCCCACGGGGCATCCGCCGCCGGGCTCGGCAAAGCCCATCTGCCGGGCGATAAAACCGCTTACCGAAAGGGCCGCTATGCGCCGGGGCTGGGTTACCCCGATAACGCCGTTCCTGCCGTAACCCGCGCCCTGGAGTATTACCGGCAATTGGGTGGTTTTCCCCGAACCGGTGGGGCTTTCCACCACCACCGCCTGGCTTTCCGCCAGGGCCGAGAGGATAAGGTCTTTATGCTGATACACCGGAAGTTCAAGATAATTCATGGGTATAAGTATACTCCGTAATTCCACTGAAAGAAAAGGCGTGTGATGAATTGTACCGGGGTCCTTACAACTCCTCAATCTGTTTCAGGGATAATCCCGTATCTTCGGCTATTTGATCCGCCGGGACATTCCGCTTTTTCATTTTCCGGGCAACTTTTATCGCCTTTTCTGTTTCCCCTCCTGAATCCCTTCCCGCTTTGCCGTTACGACCTTGCTCTGGGTGTCAACAACATACTTGTACTCGCTCATAAGGCGGGCTCTTTCAACCCCGTCCCTGCTGATACTCATCAATACCTGTCCGGCCATGGCTATTCCCTTCTCACTTTCGGCTATCTCGTTTATTTTCCGCTGTTTGCCCTTGTCTGTCAAATACCGGAAAAAACCGCCCCCTCCCCGTCCGCTATCCTCTGAAATCAAAGGTACTAATGGGTTCTTCCATCTTATTTTCTATTACTTCGGGGGCGCTCTCAAAATCATCGGGGACCTCACCAAAATTTTAACCGGGGTATTCTTAAACACCCTGCCGCCGTTATCGCTAATTTGATGCGGAACAGAAACACCATAGAATACTTAGGCATCTGGGAAATTCTTTATAACCCCGCTTTTAAACCCTTCGAATTCGAGGGGTTTAAAAAACAAGCGGGCCTTAATGCCTTTACCCTTCCACCCCAGAAGTGGATAGAGGCCACCAACGCAGCCGGAATCATCTCGAAGTCAGGCCGCTACGGCGGCACCTACGCACATAAAGATATTGCCTTCAAATTCGCCGCCTGGATTTCCGTAGAATTTGAGCTGTATCTTATCAAAGAATTTCAGCGTCTCAAAGAAGCCGGGCAAAAGCTCCTGGGCTGGTCCGCTAAGCGGGAATTACCAAAAATCAATTATCACATCCACACCGATGCCATCAAAGAAAACCTTATACCCAAAGAACTTACCCCCAACAGTCATGATTCTACAGACGAAACAACTCTGGAAAGACAAGACGGCGTATCCCACCGGACCGAACAAGCCTTTATCATTATTGTAACCCTTGCCGTAAACGGCGGCTTACAGATAAAATGCCGGGTATCATAACAATGGCCCAATGGGAGAACACAAAGAAAGATAACCCCCTGTGTTCTCCACAAACTTTTCATGCCCCGGCTTACCACATAAGCTGATCATCCGGAAATCAACCTGCACGGTGGCGCATTAGCATATTATTTCCGTACCGC
>JAISRD010000134.1 GCA_031273835.1 Treponema sp.
GAGACCGCCGCCCCCAGGATCAGCGCCCAGGTACCCCCCCGGAGGGAAGTAGCGTCCGTCAGGGAACGCCAAAAGAGGTAAAAAAGGGGGGTCCACAACAGGCAAAACAGGATCATAGGGGCAGTCTAGCATAAAACGGAACCAAGGGTGAAGGCCGGAAACCGCATCTTGTAGTTTTTTGTATTTCGTATTATAAGATCTGCAAGCATGAAACTGTCTGTTCGGGTATCGCTTATCATTGGGGTTCTGGTTTTCCTCATGACGATCTTTCTGGGTGCGGCGTCGGTTTTTATTGCCTCCGGGATTGTACAGGAAACGGCGGAAAAATCCCTCCAAAATCAGGCGGAAATAGCGGCCCAGGAAATTGCCGCGGGCATTTTAGAGGCCCAGCTTGGAATACTCGGTGAACTGGCCTATCGTTCCCGGCTCTTCACGGATTGGGAACAGCTCCGCGAAAGCCTGCTTCCCGCGATTGAATACCATGGTTATCTGGACTTTGCCATCGTAGACACCGGCGGAAACGCCCGCTATATCAAAGACGACACTCTGTCCAATCTGGCGGACAGGGATTATATAAAAAAATCCCTGGCGGGACAGCCCGCGATTTCCGACGTACTTATCAGCCGGGTCATCGGGAAACCGGTAATCATGTTTGCCGCCCCTATTTATGGAGAAGACGGGGGAGTTACGGGGGTCTTTATCGGACGGCGGGACGGTGCCGTCCTGTCGGATATGACCAAAAAGATACGCATAGGGGATAGAGGGTATATATACATAATCAATCAACAGGGAACCTTTATTTCCCATACCGATCCGGATCTGGTGTTACAGCAGTTTAATCCCATTGAGGCGGCCGCGGAGGACCCCTCCCAGGAAGCCCTGGGCCGTTTTATTCAAAATGTGCTGGACGGCGGCCCCCCGGCGGCGGAGTATACCAGCGGCGGCGTTCCGTATATCGGCACCTATGCCAAAGTGCCCGACAAGGACTGGATCCTCATCGGGGTCATTGAAAAGGAAGAATTCTTTACCGGCATCAACAGGATGATCCTGAACACCGTTGTCTTCGGCGTCGCCGCGGTGATCATCGCCATAAGCCTGGTATTCATCCTCCTCCGCAATACCGTCGCCAAGCCGGTAAAGGAAATCGTTACCGGCGCCAAGGCCCTGGCAAATATGGATTTCAGCGTCAAATTAACAGGCGACCGGAAGGATGAAATCGGCGACGTGGAGCGGGCCTTTCATACCATCCGGGACTCCCTGCGGAGAACCATCTCGGATATCAACAATGAACATCAGGGACAGCTGAACATCAGCAAAAACCTGAACGATTCCATCATCCAGTCTTCCGACGGCCTGGAAGTTATCTCCCGGAACATGGATTCCATGCAGATAAAATCGGATGATCAGATAAAATCGGTAACAAAAACCGCGGATTCGGTGGAGGAGATTGTAAGAAGCATCACATCCCTGGAAAGCGCCGTAAAAATCCAGGCCTCCAATATTTCCCGGTCGGCGGAAAGCATAGGGCGGATGGTTAAAGACGTTGAATCCGTGCGGATCGAGGTACATGGGGCCAATAAAACCACGGAGGATCTGAGCATTTCCTCGGAACAGGGCCGGAAAATGCTGCATAACCTCACCGAAGAACTGGCCCGGATAGCGGAACAATCGGCTTTTCTGGAAGAAGCCAACGCTACACTGGTGAATATCGCGGCCCAGACCAATATTTTGGCGATGAACGCCGCCATCGAGGCAGCCCACGCCGGTGAGGCCGGGAGGGGTTTTGCGGTGGTGGCCGGCCAGGTACGGAACCTGGCGGAATCCTCCAATAAGGAATCAAACTCCATTTCGGAGGAGATCAAGAGGATGCAAAACGGCATCGAAACCATGCGGAAGGTTTCGGAAGAAACGGTTAACACCCTGACCAGTATGTTCGGGAATGTGGGCGATATCCAAAGTTCCCTAAGCAAGGTCAATACCGCCGTAGAGGCCCAGGCATCCCAGGGAGCGCAAATCATGGACGCCCTCAATACCCTCCAGGAAACCACCGAACAGGTACGATCCGGTTCCGGCAAGATCCAGTTGGAAAGCGGCTCCATCCAGACGGCCATTGATAATCTTCAAACCATCTCTAAAGAAGTAAATACCCGGGTCCTTGACGTACAGAAGGCAAGCAAGGACATCGCATTATCCCTGGAAGTGGGCCGGAAAATCGCGGAGGGCCATTATCTGGTTCCCCCCGAAATAAAAATCAACGATTGAACTAAACCATATGAACCATAAGCCGCGTCATTATGCGGAAAGGAGATGCGTATGTTCTTTTCAAAGCAAAAAAAGAAGGGGGAAACGGCCGGGAACGCCGCGGCCAAGAGGATGCCCCGGTACGATTCGCTGGCCACAATCCGCATTAACGGTTTTGACGGCAAGGCGCTGCTTAAAAATATCAGCAATACCGGTTTTTGTATGCAGAGCAGAACCTTTGCGGCCCTTACCCCGGGTGAAAAGTACATCATAAAGATCACCCCCGAAGAAGCCACGGGAATAGGGACCTTTGACGCCGAAGTCGAGGTACGCTGGATACGGAGCGAGGTTTCCAAATTTGACGCGGGGTTTCTGCTTACCAAGCCCTTGACCGGCATGGAACTGGACAGGTATGTCGATTATCACATGGCCCTCGGTACGATGCAAAAAGCCCAGCGCCTTGACACCGCGTCCTGAGCTGCTGGACAGGGCCCTCCCTTCCTGATATAATCGGTTTTAGGGAATATTTTAGCGGTTTGTGCCTAATCGGGCAGGAAAGGAGGTCAGTTGGCGGATAAGGATCTACGTATCAATGAGCAAATTCGGGTCCGGGAAGTCCGGCTTATCAGGGACGACGGTGAGCAGGGAATCATATCTATCCAGGAAGCCCTCGAATCGGCCAAGGAACAGGGGCTTGATCTTGTAGAAGTGGCTCCCCAGGCGAATCCGCCGGTGGTCAAAATTCTCGATTACGGTAAATACAAGTTTGAGAATGAAAAAAAGGTTCGGGACTCGAAAAAAAAGCAAAAACTGCTGAAATTAAAAGAAATCCGCATGCAGCCCAAGATCGACGAT
Source organism: Treponema sp. (assembly GCA_031273835.1). GTDB lineage: Bacteria > Spirochaetota > Spirochaetia > Treponematales > Breznakiellaceae > JAISRD01. Next base: position 3,097 of record JAISRD010000134.1, read on the forward strand.
CATGACCTGGATTTTAAATCCAAGCATGTTAAGGATTTTCTTGCGGAGGGCAACAAGGTTAAGGTTACGGTACGGTTCAGGGGCCGGGAATTGGCCCATACCGAGCTGGGACTGGTTGTTCTAAAGGATGTTTTGGCCCGTATTGAAGGGGACTACGTGATGGACAAAGCTCCGGCCATGGAGGGCAGGTTTATGTCCATGGTGCTCAGTCCCAAAGCGAAGAAATAGGAAGGAAGTCATGCCTAAGATGAAGACCAAGAAAAGCGCAGCGAAACGCTTTTCATTTACCGGGACGGGGAAGGTTAAGTATAAGAAGCAGAACCTTCGCCATATTTTAACCAAGAAATCCACCAAACGGAAACGAAATCTCCGGCATGGGGGGATACTTGCCGCCGCAAATGTGCCTGAAATCAGAAAAAGGCTGCTGCCCTACGGTTAAGGAGAGAACGGAATGTCACGCGCTGTAGACGGTTCCAAACGGAGGAACCACAGAAAAAAAATACTCAAACTGGCAAAGGGTTATTGGGGTCGGCGTCACTCTAACTATAAGACCGCCAAGGACGCGGTTGTTAAGGGCCTCTCCTATGCCTACCGGGATCGGAGGGATAAAAAGGGCGATTTCCGCCGGCTCTGGATCATCCGTATCAACGCCGCCTGCCGGCAGGAAGACATAAGCTATTCCCGTTTTATTTCGGGCCTTGTCAAGGCGGGGATCACGATCAACCGTAAAGCCCTGGCCTACCTGGCGTCGGAAGATGTAAACGCCTTTAAGGCTGTGGCGGAAAAGGCTAAAGCAGCCCTGGGAGCATAATCCATGGTCACACTGGGGCAAATCAAACTGCTGGAGTCGAAGATTGCCAAGGCAATAGACTTTGTTAACCAGGTGCTTGAGGAAAATAATCGCTTGAAAAAGCGGAATGAAGAGCTTGAGGAACTGTCCGCCCGCCTTAAGGATGAAAAAACCAAGGTCGAGGAAGGAATTGTCTCCGCCCTGGACAGGCTGAATCAATTTGAGGACGCCATAAAATGGAGCCTCAGCACGGCAAAGGCAGCCCGTGAAGCCGGACAGCCCGCCGCTGAGCCCCCGCAGGCCGCGGCTGTTTCGCCCTCAGCGTTTGTTCCGCCTGCCGGCGGAGCGGCCGCCGCTCCGGCATCCATCCCGTCGGCCTATACGGTGGACGAAGAAGCGGTGGAACGCCCTGAACCGGATGGCTTAAACGGCGATTCGGCCCAGGACGCCGAAGAGCTGGATGAACTTGAAGGCCCGGAGACCGGGGCTTCGGGCGAACTTGAGCTCGATATTTTTTAAGCATGGAAAAAAGCGGCCTCCGTATTGATATACTGGGTACCTCACTTTCCATTGCCGCCGATGAAGACAGCGCCTACCTTGAAAGCCTCCTAAACCGCTACCGTGTCATCATCGAAAATACCCAAAAAACAACCGGCCTCAGCGATCCTCTTAAGGTTGCCGTATTAACCGGTTTCCTCCTCTGCGATGAAATTGAAAAGATAAAAAAACAGGGCCTCCACGGTGAACGGGAAGGGAAAGAAGCGGAACGGCTGACATTGGACCTTATCGCCCGCATTGATGAAGCCCTTCCCCCGGTATAGCATGAAATTATTCAAACTGACCAATACAATTAAACACTATGAATGGGGTTCCCCCGAATGGATCCCCGCACTTTTGGGAAAAGAAAACCTCCGGGGAGAACCCTGGGCGGAACTCTGGATGGGGGTCCACGGAGGAGGGCCCTCGACCATCGAACTTGAGGGCAGGACCGTGAATCTGCGGGAAGCCGCGGGGGATCTTCCCTTTCTGTTTAAGTTTCTGGCCGCCGCCCGGCCCCTTTCTATACAGGCCCATCCGAACCTTGAACAGGCCCGGGCGGGCTTTGAGCGGGAAAACAGGGCGGGCATCCCCGTTTCGGCCCCGGAGCGGAATTACAAAGACCCCAGCCACAAGCCGGAAATACTCTGCGCCCTGACCCCCTTTACCGCCATGGCGGGTTTCCGGGAGATCCCCGGTACACGGGAACTGTTCAAGCGCTTTTTTGCCCCCGCCGCAGGAAAAACCGCCGAATTGGGCCGGAAGCTTACGTCCGCCCTGGACGGCGGGGGATACGGGGAATTCCTCTCCGTGCTTTTTGACAAGGGGGAACGGGAAGCTCTGGCCGGCCTGGACGCTCTTTCCGGCGCCGAGGCCGGACAAAATTCAGGCGGGCTTTCCGCCAAGCCCGCCGACGGGCCGCCTTTCCAGGCGGAGGACCGGCGGGAAAGCGGGCCGGCCCTCTGCGCCGGTTTTATCCGGGCCTTTCCGGGCGATCCGGGGGTCCTTTCGCCGCTCTACCTCAACGTGCTGCATCTTAAACCCATGGAGGCTATTTACCTCCCCGCGGGGATACTGCACGCCTATGTATACGGCCTGGGCATGGAATGTATGGCCAATTCGGACAATGTACTGAGGGGGGGGCTTACGGCAAAGCATATCGATACCCGGGAACTATTCAGTATACTGCGCCTCGATCCCTTTAAGCCGGAGATCCTCAACGGGAAGGAAACTTCCCCTTCCTGTTTCCGCTATGAAACCCCCTGCGGGGAATTTGCCCTGTTTTTACTGAAGGGCCCCCGGGCGGCGCTGAAAGAAACCGGGGATGCCATCGCCGTGGTCATCGACGGACAAGCGGAGCTGAGCCTTTCCGGCGCCGGGTCTGAGGTCCAGGACGGGGAGCCCTGCGTCCTTAACCGGGGCGAATCGGCCTATATCCCCCGGCGGAAAGACGGGGAGGCCCTGTTGTTCAGCGGAAAATCCGGGCCGGGATTCACCGTTTTCGCAGCGGTCAACCCGCAGTGATCGGCAGGGCCCGCCGTATGTTTCACGCCGTCTTTTCCCGCTTTTTATGCTAAAACCGGGACTGCCGTAATGATCATCCTGGTGGACGCCGATTCCTGTCCCAAACAGGCCAGGGAACTGGTAATGAGGGCGGCGGAACGTACCCAAACAAGGGCGTATTTTGCCGCCAACAGGCCCATTCCGGGCATAACAGGGGATTTTGCGCGGATCCTTGTCTGTCCCGCCGGAGAGGGTTCCGCGGACAATTGCCTTACGGAACTTGCGGGCAGGGGGGATCTTGCGGTAACCAGGGATCTGCCCCTGGCGGCACGCCTATTGGAAAAGGGCGCCTCGGTGGTGGACGACCGGGGGCGTATTTATACGGCGGAAAATATCCGGGAACGGCTTTCCCTGCGGGACTTTACCGTGGGCCTCGCCGAAAAGGGCTTTGAATTTGAAAGAACCGCCTGTTACGGAAAACGGGAACTTAAGGCCTTTGCCGATTCCTTCGACAGGCTGCTCACCGGGCTTTTGCCTTAAGATCCAAGTTCGGGGTACAGATCCTTGATCTGTTTAATACTGGGCAGGATCTCAAAGAAAATACCGATAAGTTCGGGATCGAATTTTATTCCCCCAAGCTGTTTCATTTCCGCAAGAATATCCGCCTCGTCCCAGGGCTCTTTGTAAACCCGCCTGGAACAAAGGGCGTCGTATACGTCGGCAATTGCCACAATACGCCCCGTAAGGGGGATTTCTTCCCCCCTTTTACCCAGGATCTTCCCATTGGCGTCCGTTTTTACCGGCTCTTCCGTAGCGGGATCGATCCAGCCCGGATAACCCGTGCCGTCCCAATTTTCATGGTGGTTCACCGCCACGTCACGGGCGACAATATCTATCGGAGACTGGGGATCGTCAAACAAAAGGGCCCCATATAACGTATGGTGCTGCATGATGTTATATTCTTCCGGGGTAAATTTGGCGGGCTTTTTTAGAATAATGTCGGAAATAGCCACCTTTCCCACATCATGCAGCATCGCCGCTATTTTCAGGGTATCCCTGAAACGTTCCCTGTCCGTGTCCGAAACGCCGTGATGATAGGCCCAGCGGTCATAGATTTCCACCGCGTAACCCGCCACCCGGTTAACATGGGTCCCCGTTTCTTTAGGATCGCGAAGCTCGGACATCTTAATCATCCTGAGTATCATCGCCCTGACTACATAGGCCCGCTGCAGGGCGACGGTGGCGTTGGCGGCAAAATGGGTAAGGAGGAATTCATCATCCCGTGAAAAAGGAACCACATTGCCGTGTTTATCCTTGGAATTGATGATCTGTATGACCCCCAGGAGACGGCCTTCGGCGGTTTGAAGGGGTATAGCCAGGGTTGACGTGGTTTTGTACCCGGAAATTTTATCATAGGCGGTGCTGTACGAATAGGGAGCGTCGGGAGAAATATTGTACACATCCGGCACATTAACGAGCTCGTGGGTAAGGGCGCAGTAACCGGATACGGTTTTTTCATTTATCCCCAGGGAAAAGACCGAATAGATGAGTTTTTGCCCCGGGGGAAGCTCCTTTGCCTTAGTATCGTTCTGAGCGTATTTGATAACCAGCTTTTCTTCTGTTTTACCCTCTTCCTGTACCTTTTCCATAACGTAGATGGAACCGGCGTCGGCCCGGCATACTTTACGGGCCTCCAAAAGAATACGCTCAAGGAGCAGATCTAAATCCTGAATTTGGTTCAACTCTGAATCAAGCTCAAGAATAGATTTAAAGTCGGTATTTTCAGGCATTATTTGAACTCCCCTCTTTAATCTTATTTTACCAGTTTTTTGAAAGGTCTGCAACTATTATCCTGCTTAAGCCTCCGCCGCAAATAAAAAACCCCGGGGAAAGGAGAACCCCGGGGCAAACCAAAAAGGAAAGGAGGAATAGGTAACAGTATTCACCGTCTGCCTATTCTAACAACAACACGCAGGAAAAAAAGGTTACAGGATTTTAAAAAAATCGCCCGGCTATGCCCGGAGTTCGGCAATTATTTCTTCGTGGGCGGCGATGGAGGCCGCCAGAACTATGCTCTGGACCTCGCCCCGGCCCAGCCAGTCCGCGCCTTCCATCATGTAAAGATGCTTCAGGGTTCCCTCAAGGTCGGAAACGGTACAACCGGGGTCCGATTCAAGCCTGCGCCGGAGACCCCGTAATTCGCTTTCCAGGGCCTTCCGGTAGGCGGTCTCCTGCCAGTCCACGGAGTATTGCCCGGCGGTTCCGTTGTGGTCCTTCGCGTCCATTTTTTCAGATCCCCTCATTCCCCGTAACTGAAACTCCGCCTGACCCGCAGGCCCGGAGCGGGAAAGAGCCCCCCTTCCCGGCTTATCATTCTGATTTCCCGGCGCTCTATCCAGTTGCCCCTGTCGTCCAGAACATAGGTATAACGGTAATCCGACGACGGGGTCCCGCCGGGACCGCCTGAAAGCCTTACAAGCCTCCCCGCCTCATCCCATTGGAAGGTATAGCGTTCCACCGGAGGGGCAGGGCTTTGAGGATCGGCGTCGGTCCGGCCCGCGTTCACCTGTCCCGCGTCCGCGCCGCCCTGTCCGGCCCCTTCCTCTGCGGCGGAAGGCCCTTCGGCGGCGGGGCGGCGTTCCATATAGCGCGGGAGCCCCCGTGAGGTATAGAGGGCGGACCAGGTTCCGGCGGGGGTAAGAAGCTCCGAAATCAGCCCCTGGCTGTTATACAGGTACGACCCCCTGCCGTTTCCCCGCTCTTCCGGGACCAGCGCCAAAAGGGGGTTCCCCTCCTCATCAAACCATGTTTCGGTAATCCGGCGGACGGCGTAGTCCAGAACGGCAAAGGCGTAAGTTTCCCCCGTTTTAACCCTGAGGAGAACAGGCCGGGATTCTTCGTCAAAGCTAAGCGTCTCCGCCTCCAAAGCGGCGCCGGAAGTACCGCCGGAAATTCCGGCGGTACTTTCGGCGGGGATTTCGGCGGAAACTTCACCCTGCCCAGAGGGGACGCAGGACAGCAGCTTCAAGGCCCCCGCGGGGTCCCATTGGGCCCTTCCCTGAAGGGCCCTTCCCTCGTGGCGCCCCTCCGAAGGGCCGGGCAGGGTTTTTTCCAGAAATACCGGAAAATCCCCGAAAACGCCGTCCTTAAAAGAGAGGGTAAGGGAAACGCCCTCCGCGCCGGGCTCTTCCAGGGTAACGGTGATTGTCATTGAAGAAACCGGGCCTGAGGGCTGGGGGCCGTCATAGAGAAACATATCCGGCGGAAATGAGAGGGGCCAGTCGGGCCGCCAGAAACGATGGCCCCCCCGGGAGGCGTGAATAAGGGCATGGAGTGAAATATCTATTTCAGGTCTTTCCGGGGGCTTTTCTGCGGATTGTCCCGCCGACTCTTCCTGGGCAGGGGAAAAAACCGGCAGCAGGGACAATAATAACAGGGCCCTCAAAACTTTCATGGTTAAAGTATAACGGAAATAGAGAAAATAAAAAAAGGCGCTACAGAACCCAAAGGACCCCGGTTTCCCCCCGGGGAATCCTAGGAGCCTTCCTCCCGACCCGCGTCCCCCTGAGGGTCCTTACCGGGGGCCGGAAGCAGCCGGACCATGGCCGATTCAAGGCGCCGATCTTTGACTTCGGCAATGCTTATCTTAAGAAGCCCCCCTTCGGGCGTATCGGCGGGAACGGTCAGCTCGCATTTTTCCCCGTCTTCGGGAAGGCGGCCCAGAAGGGTGAAGACAAAGCCTCCGAAGGTATCGTAGTTGCCCTGCCGCAGGAGAAATCCCGTTTCTCTGGACACCCTGTCCAGGGAAGCGGCGCCGCTGATGCGCCAAAGGCCGGGGCCCTTTTTTTCGATGGGGGGCGCTTCCTGTTTGCGCTCCCCCCCGGTAAGATTCCCCACCAGTTCCCGCAGCAGATCGTTCATGGTGACAATGCCGTCCATGCCGCCGTATTCATCCACCACCACGGCAAAATGATTTCCCCCGGCCTTCATCTTCCTGAAAAGCACGTCGGCCCGGGCCGTACTGGGAACAAAGTCCGCCGGCCGCAGGGCCTTTTCCAGGGCCGCCGCCCGGCTTCTGCCGTTGAGGGCCAGATAATCCCTGGCGCTGAGTATGCCCGCGATGTCGTCCACATCCCCGCCGCAGACGGGATAAAAATTCCACCTGGTTTCAAGTACGGTCCGCTCCCAGCTTTGATCATCATTTTTTAACCAGAGGAAGACCACGTCCCGCCGGTGGGTCATCACCTCTTCCGCAGTTTTATCGTTAAATTCAAATACGTTATGGATAATTTCCTTTTCCCCGGTATTGATGGAACCCCGCCGGCTTCCGGCGTCTACCAGGAGCCGTATCTCCTCCTCGGTTACCGCCGTCTCCTCCGCTTCGGGGTCTATGCCGAAAAGCCTGAGCAGGAGGTTGGTTGACCTGGTAAGGAGCCAGACCAGGGGGGCGAATATCCGGGAGATGATCGAAATCAGGGAGACAAGGGCAAAGGCAAGTTTTTCCGCCCGGCGCATGGCGATCCGCTTGGGAACCAGTTCCCCCAGGACCAGGGTAAAGAAGGAAAGGGCCAAAGTGGTGAGCACCAGGGAGATCCTGCCTATTGTTTCCGCCTGGAAGGCCAGTCCTGTCTTTAACAGCGCGGCGCTGAGTTTACCGGAAAAATTCTCCGCCGCGAAGGCGCTTCCTAAAAATCCCGCCAGGGTGATCCCGACCTGTATGGTGGCAAGGAACTTGGCGGGCCTTTGGGTAAGCGCAAGGAGCCGCTTTGCCCTGCGGTTTCCCCCGGAGGAAAGTTTTTCAAGCTTAACGGGGTTGACGGAGATAAGGGCGATCTCCGCGCCGGCAAAGACCGCATTCACCGCGATAAGCGCCGCCTGGAGGAGTAGCTGCCGGAGCAGGGAATTTTGGAACATAGGGAAAGTATATGAAAATTACCGGGGATTAAACAATATCCGCTATCCCCTGATGTGTCGTTTGCTTTTACGGTTACCCCCGGAATTGAGCCGGGGGCCTCCCCGCGTTACCGTGCCGAATAGGACCAGGAATTTCCGCGCTTGGTATATATCCCCGCCTTTTTACCGTTGGTGTTATAATATGCGTCCAGTTCGTCGTCAAACGACGGACCGCCAAACATAACATCTGATGGTTCTATGGCCAGTGTTACTCCCGCGCCTATGGTTACGCTGGTTACTTGGCTACCGAAAAACGCATTATACCCAATGACGGTAACCGGCAAGCCCTGGATCCGGGCGGGGATAACCACGTTCTTGACGCTTCCCTTGTACTTGGTAATAGTAACCTTCCCCTCCGCCGCTTTTACCTCAAAGTCGCTTTCGCTCTGGGCAAAGCCAACCACTGCGGCTGCATTGCGCCACGTTAAATCTAACCATCAGGGACTTTACCACGAAAAGGACTCCTCGAGAGCACAAAGGAAACTTTTCGTGCTTTCAGTGGTTAATTTCCGGTCTTTCGTCCCTGTGGCCGCCGGAGAACGCGAGGAGCCGCTGCAGGATATCCTCGATTTTATCGGCGTATTTTGTATCCGCCGCCCAGGTCCCCGCGAGGAGGGCCACCACCGGGGCGGAACCCCTCCGTACCCAGCGGTAGCGGGGGTCCACCAGTTCCCCCGCCAGGGGTATGTCGCTGGCGTAGGCTTTTAAGTGCTGAATGTGGGCCCTTACCCCCGTGCGGGGAGAGGGAAAGCGCTCCCCCGGTATGCCGGGCCCGATGGACCCCAGGCCGCAGAAATTGTTCATATCCGGCGTTACGAGCCCCCCGAATTGGAGGAACCCCGTTTCAAGGCACATCTGGGCAAAGGCCACGTCGTGGTTTATCCCTTCTATTTCCGCTTCTTCAATATAATAGGCGGAAAGTTCCCTGATAAATTCGGGATCGGCGTTTTTATTGACGCTCAGCAGAAAGGAAGAAAGTTCGGCAACGCCGGTTTTGCCCTTTCCCATGATGGCCGCCCCCGTCCGGTATTCGGGCAGGATCAATTCCCCGGAAAAAGGCTCCTCGCCGGGAAAGACCGTATCGTGTACCGAGGCCCTTTCGCTTTTACCGGGGATTCCGGCTCTTCCGCCGGGCAGGGTCCCGCCCGGCGCTCCGCCGGATAAGAGGTCCGCGGACCGCAGGCCGGCAATTTCCGTTCCCGCCTCGGAGGGCGTTGTTTCACCGGAGGATGTCCCAACGGTGGGCGCTCCTCCTGGTGCTGTCCCGGCGCCCGATACTCTGTCTGAAACTTCACCGGTCTGTGCCCTTCCCGGCGCTTTGCCGGGCGCTTCGTGGGGCGGTTTTTTAGCGGAATCCGTCTGTCCGGCGGCGGCCGCCTGTTCAGCGGGGGGAGGTATTTCCGTATCTTCGGGAAGGGTGGAACAGCCGGCAAAAACGATCAGCATCCCGGCAATGAGGGAAAAATGATGGGATTTTCGAGGAAACATTACTTCTATAATCGGCCTTCACTTGACAGTACTTAAAACAACGGGTTTACTCAAAGAGGAGGCCGCCATGAAAAAAACGGTGCTGTGTCTTTTTCTTTTTACCCTAACCCTGCCCCTGTTTTCATCAGGTTTTGAACTGACCGACCTTGAAAGGCGGATTATCAGGGCTAATCCCGCTGAAATGGCCGTTTTGGTTATGAACAGCGGCCTTGAAAGTCAATTCCGGGCAATATACCAGCGCTATGAGGATGAAGATGACGAACTTGAAAATGTGTACGCCGCTTACCGCAGGGAAAACCCCCAGGCCGTCAAAGAAGAACTCCAGTTGATGATACTCAAGGTTGGGATGATCACCGCCCTGGGAAGCGGCGATCTGGAACTGGTATTAAACGGGCTGGAAATTATTGAATTCTGCATAGGTTTTTCGGCGATGATTGAATTCGCCGAAGGTGAAGCGGCGGGCAGCGAAGAATTGGATTTCCTTATAAAAAACAGGTATATGCAGGACTGCGTTTCCTTTGCCAAATCTTTTGATTCCGATGCGTTTATGGCCCAAAGATTTCCGGGCTACGAGGAATAATCAACTCAGATTAAAGCATCAGATTAAAGCAATAGAAGCCTTCGCGCCCTCTTAAGGGGGTATGAGGGGATACGCTGATTATGTACGGGAGGACGCCGCGGGTTTCGCTCTCCTTTCCGATGAATCAAAACCCAGGGAACGGCTCCTAAAAGCGGGCCCGGAAGCCCTGTCCGACAGGGAATTGCTTGCCATCCTTCTTAATACGGGCATACGGGGAAAGAACGTGCTTTTCCTGGCGGACGAAGTGCTGGAAAAACTGGACCGGTCAAGGGATATTCCGCCGGTCAAGGAATTGGCCCTTATTACCGGCCTGGGCTGTTCCAAGGCCTGCGGCGTGGTTTCCATGCTGGAGCTGGGAAGGCGGCGCTGGGGGCGGCAGGAAGTAAAAATACGCTTTCCCCAGGACGCCTACAGGCTTGTAAGGCATTATGCGGACCGGCGGCAGGAACGGTTTATCTGTATTTCCCTTAACGGCGCCCACGAAGTCCTGGCGGTACGGGTGGTAACCGTGGGACTGGTGAACAGAACCATCGTTCATCCCCGGGAGGTTTTTTCAGACCCCATCCAGGACAGGGCCAGCGCGGTCTGTGTGGCCCATAACCACCCTTCGGGGAAGCTTAACCCCAGCAGGGAGGATGACGAGATCACCCGGCGGCTTAAGGACGCGGCGGAAATACTGGGTATACGCTTCCTGGATCACCTTATCTTTTCCGAAGACAGCTTTTACAGTTACAACCAGGCGGAGCGTTTCCAGGGGGGACAGCAGGACCTGTTATAAATTACCGCTATAAACTAGACTCAAAGGATGATCAGTAACGTTAACGCGGCGGATCAGCTCGGAACCAAGCCGCTGGGCCCCCTTTTACTCCGCTTTTCAATTCCAGCCGTTATGGGGATGATAGTCAACGCCCTGTACAATGTGGTGGACCGTATGTGGGTCGGCAGGGGGGTTAATGAGATTGCCCTGGGGGGCCTTTCCCTGATTATGCCCATGATGACCATAGCCATGGCCTTTGCCATGCTCTTCGGCATCGGCTCGGCAAACCTGATATCCATGCGGCTGGGCCAGAACCGCCGGAAAGAGGCGGAAAACGCCCTGAACCACTGTTTTTTCCTCCTTATCGCGGCGGGGCTTCTCCTTATGATTGTCGGCCTGGTCTTTATGGATCCCATACTTTCCGTTTTAGCCGAGGCGGAAAGCGCCGCCATATCCTACGCCCGGGATTACTTTAGAATCATCCTCTTCGGCTCGGTTTTTAGTATTGTGGGCTTCGGTTTTTCCCATTGTACCAGGGCCCAGGGTTTTCCCATGATCACGATGATCAGCATGTTTATCGGGGCGGGGCTGAATATGATCCTGGACCCTGTCTTTATCATCGGTTTTGGCTGGGGCGTTGAAGGCGCCGCCTGGGCGACGATTATCTCCCAGCTTGTCTCGGCGGTCTGGATACTCGCGTTCAATTTCGGCAAAAAAGCGGTCATACGGCTGCGTTTCCGTAAGTTTACCCCTTCCCTGAGTACCGTGCTGAACATCATGGCCTTCGGTTCCTCCCAGTTTCTGCTCCAGTTTGTCATGTCGGTGGTCCAGTTTTTGTTCAATAAGAGCATGGGCTGGTACGCCCCCGCCGTCCTGGGACCGGGGGGCGGGGACATAGCCAGGGCGGGTTTAAATATCAATATGTCCATTATCATGCTCTTTTTGATGCCCATCTTCGGTATCAACCAGGGTGCCCAGCCCATATTGGGCTACAACTACGGGGCGAAAAAATTCGGCCGGGTAAGGGCGGCCTATCTGCTTGCTGCGGGGGGGGCCACGGCCATCTGTATTCTGGGCTTCGCCCTGGGGGAACTTTTTCCCAGGGAACTGGTGAGCATATTCGCCCCCAACGGGAGCGACGGGCTGTACCGTTTTTCCGTATTTTCCATGAGGGTGATAATGATCACCTTCCCGGTAAACGGTTTCCAGATTGTTTCAACCAACCTCTTTGTGGTTACCGGAAGGCCCGGGATATCGATTTTTCTCTCGATGCTCCGTCAGTTTATCGCCCTTATACCCTGTATCCTTATTTTCGGATGGTTCTGGGGATTGTGGGGCGTGGTGGCCGCCACGCCGGTGGCCGACGGATTTGCCTTTATCTGTACGGGTATAATGATCTTTTTAGAGATGCGCAGGTTAAAGGATAAGAAATTATAAGAATTTGCCGGGGACGGGAGTTGAACCCGAGTTATTTTTGTATTTCTTTATTGTGCAAGGAATTATTTAATCTTGTTCCCGTAATGCACCCATAGAGCACCCAAAAACCAGAGGGAAACCGTGCCCGGAGGCCAGCCCCGGGCCAGGCGGGGCTTACTTTTCAATGTCCCTGACGTGATCCAGCGCAAGCCGCAACGCGTCAATCGAGCCGTCAACGAAGCCCCGGATGTAATCCGC